>RFQQ01000001.1 GCA_009924875.1 Actinomycetota bacterium
CCCGTCGTGGTGACCGCGGATCGAGCGATCATCGGGCGCCCGAAGGAGCGAGTGCGCGAGCTGCTCTCTGGCGACCGGTGACGGTCAGCCCTGGCGGTGCCAGGCGTAGGCCGAGGAGATGATGTCGCGCAGGTTTCGGGTGGCGCTCCATCCGAGTGCGGTGGCCGCGTGGGTCGAATCGGCGTAGACGGTCGCCGGGTCGCCGATACGGCGTTCCACGAGGCGGTGGGGCACCTCCGCTCCATGCACTTCGGCGGTCATGGCGAGAATCTCTAGGACGGAGGTTCCGGTTCCCGTACCGAGATTGACCGTGAGGTTTTCCCCGCCGGTCTCGAGATGTCGGAGCGCTGCGAGATGCGCCTCAGCGAGGTCCTCCACGTGGATGTAGTCCCGTACGCCTGAGCCATCAGGCGTGTCGAAATCGGTGCCGAACACGTCGACCGGACCGGCGTCGGTGAGGGCGGCGCGCATGACGAGCGGCACGAGGTTGGTCGTTGAGCTCCAGTCCTCGCCGATCACGCCGTCGGCGCTCGCGCCAGCGGCGTTGAAATAGCGCAGGCTCGCCCAGCGAAGCTCGTTCGTGACCCCGTACCAGTGGATGACCCGCTCCATCATCGCCTTGGTCTCGGCGTAGACGTTCTCAGGGCGGATTGGCGCCTGCTCGGTGATCGGAACCTGCTCGGGGGAGCCATAGACGGCGGCTGAGGAGGAGAACACGATCCTGGAGACGTCGGCGGCCAACATCCCTTCGATCAGGTGCACCGTTCCCTGCACGTTATTCGCCCAGTACGGGCCGGGATCCACCATCGAATCGCCGACGCTCTTATGCGCTGCGAAGTGGATGACGGTGCTCACCGCGTGGTCCCGGCAGACCTCGGTCACCAACGCCTCATCGGCGATGGAGCCGACGACGAGCGGTGCTCCGAGTACGGCCTCCGGACGTCCGCGTTCAAGGGTGTCGAGCACCACGGTGTCGATGCCCGCCTCGCGAAGCCGACGAACCGTGTGGGATCCGATGTATCCGGCGCCACCGGTCACGAGCACGGCCATGAGCCGAAACTACCGGTTCACGACCCCAGCAGGCCGTCGTCGTACGCTTCGCCTGTGGGTGCCGCGCGGACGAGGGGAGCGACCGCGCTCGCGACGCTCACCATCGTCCTTGGACTCTGGGCGCGCTGGAGGGTGCTCGGATCGGTTCAAGGCACCCTGAACGCCGACGAGGCGTACACCGGACTCCAAGCCATGGCCATTCTCGACGGGGACCGGCCCGTGGTGATCCGAGGAGCGGCGTACACCGGCACCCTCGACGCATACGTGCTCGCTCCGTTCCACGCCGTGTTCGGAGCGCACCCGACCGTGCTGAAGGTGTATGCCTCGGTGCTCTGGGGCGTCGCCGCGATCGTCATGTGGGCGTGCGCCCGCCGTCTTGGCCTTGGCCAGCGGGCCGCGGTCCTGTGCGGTGGGGGACTCTGGGTGGCGCCCGGGCCGCTCCTCGTCTTGTCGACTCGCGCGTACATGTCCTACGCGTCGGGACTCCTGCTGGTCACCACGTCCGTGCTGTTGATCGTCGTATCCCTGGAGCGTGGAGCGGCCGACCGGCGTTCATCGGTGCTCATCGGCGCGGCAACGGGGCTCGCTGTCTTCGCGCATCCGATGTTCCTCACCGTGATCGTGCCGGTGTTGCTCCCCATCGCGCACCGATATCGGCGTGAGCCGACCCGGTGGTGGCTTCCGGCGGCCGCGGGCGCTCTCGCCGTCAACCTGCCCTTCCTCGCTTGGAACGCTCGCAACGGTTGGCCGTCGTTGGACCAGCCCGTCGCCGCGAGCGACACCTGGATCGAGCGGCTCGGTCGGTTCTTCACTGGGTTGGTGCCGAGGTCGCTCGGCCTCATGGGGGAGGACGGGTCCTGGGTCCTCCCGCCCGTCCTCGCATTCGCGCTCCTCATCGCGGTCACGGTGATGGCGACGAGTGGAGTGGCGACCGCGCTCCGCTCTTATCGGAGTGCGCGGGTCGCCATCGCGTTACCGATGATCCTCTGTTGGCCAGCTATGGCCTCGCTCGCGAACCTCTCCTTCGTCGCCGACGCGCGCTACGCCATCATCTACCTGCCGTTCCTCGTGCTCACCGTCGCGCTCGGAGCCGACCGGATCGCGGGGAGACTGCCGACGGGAGCGCGCTCCGTCGGTGCACTCGCTGTCCCAGTGGTCATGCTCGTTCTGACCGTCGTGCCATGGCTGCGCTCACAGGCACCCGCCACGGCTGAGGCCAACGGCGTCGCGGCATCGGTGGTCTCCCGTCTGAACGACGCGTCGATCACCAGGCTCTCGGGCCACTACTGGGCGGTTCTGCCGGTCGAATACCTGAGCGACGGCGAGGTGCGGGCCGCGGTCAGCGGGGACCCGTTCGTCGTGCGTCTTCCGCGTTCACAGCAGATCGCTGAAGCATCCGATCCCGGACGACTCGCCCACATCTATCCCTTCAGCGTCGACGTGACCGAACGTCTCCCGTTGCCAGCCGAGCAGTACCGGGTCGCCGAGGTCGGCGGTCTCCGGCTGTACATTCCGAGCGACGGCTGATCGCGGGCGCGGTCGCTGGAGGGATCATGTGGAACGGACAGCGGGTGGCGGTCGTGCTGCCGACCTACAACGAGCACCTCTCAATCGGTGACTGCATTCGGGCGTTCGAGGCGCTTGGTGTTGTCGACGACATCGTCGTGGTCAACAACAACGCGCACCCCGACACCTCCCCAGCCGTGGCGGCGACCGGGGCCCGCGAGGTGCACGAGCTCACCCAGGGATACGGGGCGGCGATCCGGCGCGGGCTCACCGAGACCAGTGACGCCGACCTCGTGTGCGTCTGCGAGCCCGACGGAACGTTCGAGCCAGCCGACCTGTTGAAGCTGCTCGCCTACTCGGCCGACGTCGACGTGGTTCTCGGCTCGCGCACGGTCCAGACGTTCATCCTCTCCGGGGCGAACATGGGATGGTTCCTCCGCTGGGGGAACTGGGGGGTCGCCAAGCTCACGGAGGTCCTCTTCAACACGGTGTACCTCTCCGATGTCGGCTGCACCTTCCGCGTCTTGTCGCGGCGTGCCGTCGAGGAGATCACCCCCCGCTGGCATGGTGACGGATCGCCCGCCGGATTCGAGATGATGCTGGCCGCGGTCGACCTCCGACTCGACCTCGTGCAGATCCCGGTCACCTACCGACCTCGCGTCGGCGAGAGTTCGGTCACCGGCGACCGGGTGAAGGCGATCCGGCTCGGCCTCGAGATGATCGCGATGCTGCTGCGCGTGCGGCTGCGTGGTCGTGGCGGCCGGTCCGAGTCGAGGACACAGGGGTAGTCTCAGGTCGTGCGAGTCCTGAGGGCGTTGCTGCGGCGGCTCACCGGGGGCGACCTGCGAGCCCTTCGGTCCGAGGTGCGCGAACTCCGTGTGGCTGTCGACCGGATCGATGGGATCATCCAAGAGATCAACCACGAGTTGCGCTCCGCCGCCGAGGATGGCCCCTCGCTCAGCATCGGGCTCGCGGAGAGGGTGCGCCTCGACGCCGAGACCGCCCTTGCCTCGGTCCGGGTGATCGATCGGCAGCTCCGCCGACTCGGTCTCGAGGCCGACGGCGACGACACATGACCGGGGTCCCGCCGGTCGGGCGGGGCGCGCCAATGATCGTCGACGGCCGGGCGCTCACCCATCCAACGGCGGCTGGTCGCGGTATCGGTCGGTGGGTCACGACGCTCGTCCGATCGCTGCATACGGTCGGTGAGTTGCCGATCGTCGTCGCCGATGGGGGCGTCGGTGTCGAGGAGTGGTCGCGGCTCGTGCCCGATGTCGACGTCCGCCCACTCGACCGCTCCCTCCTGCGGGGGGTGCTCGCGAACTGTGACACGGAGGTTCCCTGGTACATCGCCACCCAGCTCATGTTGCATCCGGTCTCGCTCGATCCGATCCCGGCCACCGTGAGCGAGGCGGGCATCCCCGTCGCCGCGGTGATGTACGACGTCATCCCGCAGCGCTATCCCAGTCGGTACCTCGCGAACCCGGCGGCACGACGCCAGAGCGAGTTGCGGTCGGCCCTCGCGCGAACGATCGATCTCATGCTCGCCATCTCTGACTTCGCTGCTCGCACCGCTCGGTACGAACTCGCCCTCGGCCCAATTCCCGTCATCGACATCGGATCGGCGGTCGAACCGTCGTTCCACGCCGATGACCGCGTCATGCGTCAGCGTCCCGGAGATGTCGTCGTCGTCGGTGGTGCAGATGAGCGAAAGAACATCTCTCGACTCCTACGAGCCTGGGCGAAGGTGGCGGAGGCCGTGCGCACACCAAGGCGCCTTGTCGTGGTGGCCGGGGTCGATCGAGAGACCCATCTGCGCTGGAACCACGAGGTTGTTCACCTCGGGCTCGAGGGCTCGGTCGCCCTGGTCGGCGGTGTGCCAGAGGCAGAACTCATCGACCGTCTGCGGCGAGCGGAACTCAGCGTCTTCCCATCGACCGAGGAGGGGTTCGGGCTCCCGGTCGTCGAGGCGGCTGCCTGTGGATGTCCGGTCATCTGTGCTCGAGGGTCGTCGCTGGACCAGGTCGCCGGCGACACAGCGATCCAGTTCGACCCGTACGACGTCATGTCCATGGCTCGAGCCATCGAGTCGGCACTCGTCGATGAGACTCAGCGGACGCGACTGCTCGCTGCGGCCGATCGCATCGCGGGCACATGGACGCCGGAACGGCTCGGAGGGCGCGTCGTTGAGGCGCTCCGGGTCGATCACCGTTCGCTGTGTGCGCGACCGGCGCGGAGTCCCGCGCGCCGAGTCGCCGTTGGAGCCGAGACCGTAGATCGAGCACTGGAGATCGCAGCGGCTCTCGGGGAGCCGGTTCACTCGCTCTTCGTCGCCGGCGATGATCTCGCGGCCCGTGAGACTGGCTCGGGCGCGAGCGCGTCGACGCTCCGCCCGGTCGGGATGGTGGGACGCGATATCGGCGCCGATGAGTTCGACCGTCTCGAGCTTGATGAGACGGCGGATCCAAGTTCGATGACCGGGCGGCGACGGGCTCGGGCGAAGGTGGATCGGTGACCGTGGAGACCCCGCGAGTTCGAGTGGTCGTGCTCACCTTCGATGGCGGGCAGATGACAATGGACTGCCTGGCCTCGATCACGGCGCTCGACTGGCCGGCCGACCGGCTCGAGGTCGTCCTCGTCGACAACGGCTCCCTCGATGATGTCTCAGAGAGGGTTCGGGTTGAATATCCCGACGTCGTGGTGCTCGAACCACTGGCGAACCTCGGATTCGCAGGAGGCTGCAATCTCGGGATCCGGCACGGAATCGATGGTTCGCTCGCTGAGCGCGTCGATCACGTCGCTCTCGTCAACAATGACGCGACCGTCGATCCACTGTGGCTCCGTCGACTGGTCGAGCGGATGGACTCATCACCCGATATCGGTGGGGTTGCGTCGAAGATGCTCTTCGCCGATCGTTTCCACGGGATCGCTCTCGATATCGACGGTGTCGACGGTGACGATCGGGGTCGAGCTCTCGGTGTCTGCCTCTCCGCGGTGAGGGTCGCTGGCGAGCGCGACGACGAGCGACTCCGTTTCGACGAGGGTTTCCACGGCCCGGTCGATCCCGATCGCGCGCGCGACGAGGAGTTCGCGCGCTGGACTCGGGAGGCGGCTGAGTTGCGCCTCGTGGCCCGCGACACCGATCCCGAACCGGGGCGCGTCGCCCTTCGTCTGTCGGCCAAGCGCGCTCACCGGGTGACGCTCACCTCCGATGTCGAGACCGTCAACACCGTCGTTGGCGAAGGTGGCGAGCTCGAAGCCGTCTGGGTGGAGATCTCGGTCGGCGAGGGGACCTTCGACGCGGTGAACAATGTGGGTTCGGAGTTGTACCGGCTCGGCTTCGCTGGGGATCGCGGCTTCATGGAGCGGGATACGGGCCAGTTCGAGTCCTCCGAGGAGGTCTTCGCGTGGTGCGGAGGAGCGGCGTTGCTGCGGGCCTCGCACCTGGACGAGGTCGGACTCTTCGACGAGCACCTGTTCCTCTACTACGAGGACACCGACTTGGCCTGGCGCGCCCGTCGCGCTGGCTGGCGCCATGTTTATGAGCCCCGAGCGGTGGTGCGCCACCGCCACGCGCAGACCAGCGGCGTCGGATCGGACGTCTTCCGCTTTCACACCGAGCGAAATCGGCTCCTGGTCACCGCACGGAATGCGCCGATCCACCTCGTTCTCCTGACCGGCCTCGCCGAGGTCCGCCACTGCGTGCGCGTCAACCTCGCGCTGTTAGTGAAACGACCGCTCACTCTGCGGATGCCCTCGCGGATCGAACCCCGTCATCGGCGCCGTGTTCTCGTCGCTTACCTTCGGGCCTTGCCGCGGTACCTCGCCTCCCGGCGTACGTCGACCCCGCGTTCGGTCGGCCGGGCGGAGGTCAGGCGTCAGTGGGAGCGATCGAAGTGGTGAAGGTCGGCGTCTACAACCTGTACTGGTCGACCTACGGAGGTGGGGAACAGGTCGCGGGGACACTCGCCGCCCACCTCGCCGAGCAGCCCGGTGTGGAGGTCACCCTTCTCGGTCCTGAGCAGGTCGACCTGACGGCCACCTGGGATCGTCTCGGGATCAATCTCGGGCGATGCGGGTGGTGCCGCGTGACCGATGACGATGAGGCGGGACTGGCAAGCGCCGACTTCGATCTGTTCGTCAACCTCACCTATCTCAGTCGCGCGGTGAGTCGCGCGCCGGAGTCGTGGTACTACGTCCACTTCCCGTCGGTCCCATCCGGGGCCCGAGCGCGACGGGTCGACGGCGTCGCGCGGCTCGGACTCAGGGTGCTCGGTGAGCGAAACCTGCCCGCGGCGCTCGATGGTGTGCGGGAGGGACTCCGCCGACGGCGCATCGACGACGGCTGGGTCTCGTCGTATACGCGCTTCCTTGCCAACTCGTCGTATACCGCCCGCTGGGTGGAGCGACTGTGGGGAGTCTCATCCGGGGTGTTGCATCCTCCGGTTACTCCGCTTGTCACCTCAGGCGGCGGCGAGCGGGAGCCCCTCATCTTGGCGCTCGGACGGTTCTTCGATCCGGTCTATGGACATTCCAAGAAGCAGGACGCGTTGCTCGACGCTTGGCTCGACCTCGAGGGTCGACCCGAGGCTGAGTCGTGGCGGTTGGTCCTCGTCGGTGGGGCCGATTCCAGGAGTCGCGAGTTCGTGCTTGACCTGAAGCGTCGCTCCCGCGACCACCGAGTCGACGTGCGGGTGAACGCGCCAAGGGCCGAGGTGGCCGACCTGCTGTCGAGGGCGTCGGTGCTCTGGCATGCGGCCGGTCTCGACGAGGACCCAGAGTCGCATCCCGATCGGTTCGAGCACTTCGGCATCGCGGTGGTCGAGGCGATGGCCGCCGGGGTGGTGCCGGTGGTCTTCGGGGCGGCCGGCCCGGCCGAGGTGGTGGAGGATGGCGTGAGCGGCCTTCACTGGCACGATCGTGGCGACCTCGTCGATCAGAGCCGCCACCTCCTTGCTGATCCCGCGCGGTTGACCTCGCTGTCGTCGGCCGCTCAACTGCGCGCGGGAGAATTCGGGGTCGGCTCCTTCGGCTCCAGGGTGGAGGAGCTTCTCGCCGAGATGCACCCTTAGGGGCCGAGCAGCTCGGGAGGGACGTTCACGATCGGGACGACCGCCAGATACGGGCCGACGGTGAATTCCTCGACCGGTCCGGCCACGGCGTTGAGTCGATCGCGCGTCGCCGCGGCGGTCTCCGGGTCGCCGGGGATCCAAAAGATGTGGGCCACCCTCCGGGATTCTCGGACGATCTGATCCCGGCGGTCATCGACGATCGCGGCGGTCGAGGAGATGATGGTCGGCTCATGGAACTCGAGATACACGGCGGTCTCGTCCAAGGAGTAGGCGCCGGTTACCCCTGCTTCGGCGAGCACCGAGGCGAGAGGCGCGGGATCGTCGCGGTCGACGGTCGACGTGCCCATCGATCGGATGGTGAGTCCGGTACCGAGCACGCTGAGTGCGAGTAGCACGACCGCGGCGGCGGGGCGTTGCGCATCGGGGAGTACGGATACCGCGACGACGGCGAGCAGGGCGGTCGAGGGGGCGAGGATCACCGCGGCATCGAGCGGAGCGATATCCGAGACGAGCGCCCCGATCCCGACGACGGGGAACACCAGCAGGGTCGCGAAACGGGCGCGCGGCCGTCGTGCGAGCACCAATCCCGAGGCGAGGAGGAGCATGGCCGACAGGATCAACACGGGAACCGGAGGAATGAGTCGCCCCGCGTCGAGTGGGGACACTGTGCCGATGACCCGACCCCACACGTCGGGCCATTGCGCGCGAAGTGCCTCCGTCCATCCGGTTGGCGCGCTCGGGAATCCTCCCTCGCTCCGTCCGATGACGGCCCGGGCGAGCCAGGGAAGCGCCCCAACACCGGTCCATGCCCCGGCGATCAGCGCTGTCCGACCCGATGGCAGGCGTCCCGAGATGATGAGCGCGAGGAGAACGGGAATCACGAACAGGATGATCCGGTCGGACTCCCACCAACCGAGTCCGACCAGGAGTCCGAGCGCCCACCACGGCGGTTCGCTGCCCGGTCGCTCAACGAGGATCAACATCCCGAGTCCGATCGCCATCGTGGCGAGGAGTCCCGCTGTCGGTCGGGCCGAAGCGACCACCGACGACGCCGGGTGAACGCTGGCCAGCGCAGCGGCGACGAGCGGCCACGGCGAGGCGAGGCGCGTCCGTGCGAGCGCCCACACGAGCGCGGCGACACCCAGTGCGGAGAGTACGGGCCACATGGTGAGCACGGTCGCCTCGGCGAAGGGCAGACCGATGAGGGCAAGCAGCGCCGGTTCGATGGATCCGAGGCGCAGCTCACCGGGGAGCGCTCCCACCCACGAGCCGGCCCTCAGGTCCCGGGAGGCGAGCACCGTGAGCACCCAGTCGGTCCGCTCGGCGGCGAACGACATGGAGGAAGCCCAGATCCGCATGATCATCGAGGCGGCGAGCGAGGTGACGGAGACCGCGATGAGACCCTTTCGGGCTGCAGGTGTCACGGCCGACGGGCGACGAGAAGCATCTGGCCGGCGAGCGGCCGCCAGGGGAGGCGCAGGTAGAGCGGCACGAGCCGATGACCAAAGGAGAGGCGACTCTTCATGCTGAGTGGGAGAAAACGGCGCTCGATGTGGACCATCTCGAATCCTGCCGCTCCGAGCCGATCCGCGAGGGAGACATCGGTATGGATCGTTCGGTGGGTGTAATCGTCGAAGTAGGCGCGTGGCGCGAGAGCGAAGTTCGGCTGCACGAGGATGAGGTGTCCTCCTGGCCGAAGCACGCGGAACACCTCGGCGAGGCACCGGTCGATGTCCGGGTGCTCCAGGTGCTCAAGGAAATTGCTCGCCGTCACGTTGTTGAACTCGGCGTCGGCGAATCGGGTGAGGTCGGTTGCGTCGCCGACGACCGCCTCGACTCCCTCGGGGACCAGATCGGCGAGGTCCGGATGGAGATCCATCGCGACGCGTCGTCGAGCCTCGAGGGCGCCGGTGAGCTCCCCCCGCCCCGCGGCGAGATCGAGGATCGATCCATCGGCGTGGATCCACGGGCGGAGGTAGCGGGCGACGTGCGTCCAGACCGCGGCACGGCGGGGATCCTCCGTTAGCCGGGTGGAGAAGTACCTCTCCTCATCCACGCTCGGACAGTACCGCCGGTGGCCGACCGATCGAGTCACCCCTCGCGGAGGCTGGGTTCTCGGACGCTGTCGTTCCGGTCCGATTCAGGGCGCGAACACGATGGGGGTCCACCGGAGGATCTCACCGGCTCCGCCGTCGACGGTCGATCCGGTGATCGATAGGCGGAGGAGGCGGCCTCCCGAGACGTCGAGGGTCTCGACGAGTTGGTGCGAGAACTCGACGAGATCGTCCTCGAATGCCGGTCCGACGTGATCGCATCCGTCCCAGGCGACGATCTGCGCGGTTCCGGGGAGGATGCGGGTGAGCGAGGCCTGCGCGAGGGCTTGGATATGGCCCCCGTAGACGAGACGACGCCCGGCCGCTGGCAGCGTCCGATCGCGGTGCACCGCCGCCTGATTGAAGGTGAGTCGGGCGAAGGGAGCGGCGAGGTCGACATGATCGCGAAGCGGGTCGATGCGTGTCTCGCCGGACGCCCATTCGGTCCGCTCAAGTGCACTGAGGTTCCAAGCCGGAATGAGGGAGGCCAACTCGGCGAGGGGCGTCGGCTCCGACGGTCCGGGAATCTCATCGGTCTCCTCGGGTCCCGTTCCGCGGGCCGGAACCAGGGCGCAGCGCTCGTAGCGCATGCACTCACCATGGTCACCCTCGGTGGTGATCCCGAGCCACACCTTGCCTCGGTGCTGGCCGTCCTTCGGTGACGACGAGCGCTTGCCGAGGACCGTGGTGGTCGTCCGCAGCGTCTCCCCGGACGCAACCGGCCGGAGGATCCTGACCGATCGGTAGTAGAGGTTCGCGATCGCCCGTCGCGTCGCATTGGTGGTCTGGCCGATGGAGACGTGCGCGACCAACCCCGGATTGGCGAGGGTGCCCTCGCCTCCGACGGCTCGGAGGAGTCCGCGGTCGGCGGTGAGCGCGTGTTGGTCGCCCGTCACGGCTCGATACGCGGTGTTGTCCGCCTCGGTCAGGGTCAGCGTGGGCAGTGGCCGAACCTGGTCACCGACGGTGAAGTCCTCGAAGAAGGGGCCGAGTTCGTGGGGCAAGACCATGGTGCGACCCTAGTGATCGGGGATCGTGGCCCGGCGAGGCCGAGATCAGCTCAGGCCGTCGAGCACCCGGGCCAACTCGATCGCCCCGAGCGCGGCTTCGTACCCCTTGTTGTCGTCGCCCGGTCCTGAGCGAGCCTGCGCCTGGGCGACGTTCTCGACGGTGAGGATTCCATTGGTGACCGCGGTCCGGTTCCGAAGTCCGGCGTCGAGCACCCCTCGAGAGCTCACATCGGACACCACCTCGAAGTGGTAGGTCTCGCCCCTGATCACGCACCCGAGGGCGATGACGGCGTCGTGCGATGCCGAGGCGACGTCGCAGGCGACGGGGATCTCGAGGGCTCCGGGGACGGTGACCTCGGTGATGTCGCTGACACCGCATCGCTTGAGGCCGCGACGCGCTCCCTCGACGAGCGCGGAAACGATCTCGTCATTGAAACGGGCGCGTACGAGGCAGACGCGGAGGCCCGCTCCCTCAGGAATCGGCGTGGGCTTCGAGGTGAGATCCCGGCTCATCTGGCGTCCTCCTCGGGGGAGGAGTGACCCATTCGCTCCCGCTTGGTGCTGAGATAGCGCTCCGCCTCAGGGTGAACGGGCACATGGATCGGAACCCGCCCCTCGATAGTGAGCCCGAAGCCGTCAAGACCCCCGTACTTCGAGGGGTTGTTCGTCATCAACTCGAGGCGTCGAACGCCGAGTTCGACGAGAATCTGCGCTCCGATTCCATACTCTCGGCTGTCGATTGGTAGGCCGAGTTCGACGTTGGCGTCGACCGTGTCGAGCCCGCCGTCCTGGAGTTCATAGGCGCGGAGTTTGTGACTGATCCCGATCCCGCGTCCTTCGTGGCCACGCAGATAGACGACCACGCCGACCCCGGCCTCGCCGACGCGCCGCATGGCCTCGTGCAACTGCGGCCCGCAGTCGCACTTGACGCTCCCGAAGACGTCGCCGGTGAGACATTCACTGTGCACTCGGACGAGCACCGGCTCGTCGTGGGACGCCGGGTCACCCTTCACGAACGCCAGATGGGTCTCGTTGTCGATCACGCTCTGAAATGCGTGGCAGGTGAACTCGCCCCACTCGGTTGGTACGCGCGCTTTGGCCGTGGAGACGATGAGCTTCTCACTCCGCCGGCGGAAGCGGATGAGTTCAGCGATGGAGATGAACTTCAACCCGTGCTCGTCGGCGAAACGCCGCAGTTCGGGACCGCGCATCATCGATCCGTCGTCGGAGACCAACTCGCAGAGCACGCCGGCGGGGGAGCGGCCTGCGAGACGGGCGAGGTCCACGGCTGCCTCGGTATGACCGGCCCGCTTTAGGACCCCACCCGATCGCGCCTGGAGCGGGAAGATGTGACCCGGTCGGTTGAACTCCTCGGGTCCGACGGCGTCGTCGGCGAGCGCGCGGATTGTCCGAGCTCGGTCTCCAGCGGAGATGCCGGTCGTGGTGCCCTCGCGGAGGTCGACCGACACGGTGAAGGCGGTGCCCTGTGACTCGTTGTTGGCGACTGGGGGCACCATGAGCGGAAGGCGCAGGTCAACGCACCGGTCCTGGGAGAGGGCCGCGCAGATGACGCCGGAGGTGTGTCGGACGAAGAACGCGATAGTGCGATCGTCGGCGGCGTCGGCCGCCATGATGAGGTCGCCCTCGTTCTCGCGGTCCTCGTCGTCGGCGACGACGACGATCTCCCCTCGGGCGATGGCGGCGATCGCCTCGTCGACCGGGTCGAGACGGACCGCAGTTGATCCGGACTCTCGTGATTCCTGCTGGCTCATGTCCGTTCCTCTCGGAGGTGGTCGATGTGCGGGAGGGCCATTCTCTCGACGTACTTGGCGACGATGTCGACCTCGATGTTGACCGGTGCGCCCTCGTCGAGCCCACCGAGGTTGGTCACCTCGGATGTGTGCGGGATGACCGCTACGGAGAAGGTGTCGCCAATGACATCGACGACGGTGAGGCTCACCCCGTCAACCGTGACCGAGCCCTTCTCAACGAGGTAGCGCTCCAAGCCGTTCGGCACAGCGACGCGGAGGTCGGGCACTCGGTGCCGGATGGTGCCCACGCCGTCGACGTGCCCCTGGACGATGTGGCCTCCCATGCGCTGATCGGCACGGACGGCGCGCTCAAGATTGACCATGGATCCGGGCGCGAGGGCCGAGAGCGCCGTTCGCCGAAGCGTCTCCTCCGAGAGGTCCGCCTCCCAGGAGCCCTCGTCATGGGCGACGACGGTGAGACAGCAGCCGTTCACCGCGATCGAGTCGCCGAGCGTCACGCCCTCCAAGACGCGCGCTGCCTCGACTCGGAGGCGACCTCGGTCAAGTGCGACGACGCGTCCTAACTCTTCGACGATTCCGGTGAACATCAGTGCTCCTCTCCGTTCGGTCCGGTTCGCGGATCGAACTCCACACGTAGGTCCTCACCGACCCGCCGAACATCGACGAACCGACCGTGTCGCAACCCAGCGATCGTCGTCGCTCCCGAGCCACCGATCAGCGGGCGACCACTCGTTCCCCCGTGGAGACTCGGCGCGATGTAGACGATGAGTCGGTCCACGAGGTCGCGGTCGAGCAGGCCAGCGATCGTCTCCGCGCCGCCCTCGACCAGCAGTTGGAGGTGACCTTGCTCACCGAGGTGGTCGAGGAGGGATTCGGGGGAGTCGGACCACTCCAGGCACGGCCGTACACGGGCCTCGGCGGGCGCCGCCCCGAGGACAACACGAAGCGGGTCGGGGCCTTCGACGGACCGGACGGTGAGCTGCGGATCGTCGGTGCGGACCGTGCCGGCGCCGACAAGCACCGCGTCGCTCTCCGCGCGCATGAGGTGCACCTCGCGTCGGGCCTCCTCCCCCGTGATCCAGTTCGAGGTGCCGTCGGGAGCCGCGGTGCGACCGTCGAGGGTGGCGGCCATCTTCGCCAACACCAGTGGTCGACCGGTGCGCCGCTGGTGGAGGTAGGGGGCGAGTTGATCGCTGACCATGTCGGAGGCGACATCGGTGGTCACCTCGATCCCAGCCTCGCGGAGCTGGCGTATGCCCTCCCCGGAAACTCGCGGGTCGGGGTCCTCGACACCGATGAGCACTCGGGCGATTCCCGCGGCGATGACCGCCCCCGTGCACGGCGGCGTTCGGCCGTGGTGCGAGCAGGGCTCGAGGGTGACCGCGAGGGTGCCGCCTCGAGCGCGCTCACCGGCTGCTTCAAGGGCGACGACCTCCGCGTGACGTCCACCGGCGGGCTCGGTCGCCCCCTCGGCGACCACGGTTCCGGCCGCGTCGAAAACCACAGCCCCAACCCACGGGTTGGGCCGAGCGGTCAACCTCGCCGCCCGGGCGACACCAACAGCGCGCGCCATCGCGTCGACCGCATGCACCCCTCCAAGGTGGGGGTCGGTTCGAGGTGTGGTGTCGGTCATGGTCGCGAATGCGCCCACGGGGATACGCCGACGAGGACGGGGAACCCGCCCCATTCGACCTGCTCCCATCCGGACTGTGACCGTCGGCTCCGGAGTTCCACCGGATCGGCCCATCGATCACTCGATGGGTTCGCGGGCTATACCGCCGGTCGGGAATTTCACCCAACCCCGCAGGCTTTGTGTTGTCCCTCGGAGCGTACCGGTGCACCACCGATCCGGCTCAGCCGGGATCAGGCGCGCGGTACCTCGTTCAAGAGCCCGGTCTCCACGTCGTAGACGAAGCCACGTACCTGGTCACGGTGGAGGATGAACGGATTCATCTCGAGTCGGCGCATCGACTGGGCGACATCGGCGTGCGGGTCGCTAAACGACTCGAGGAGCCAGCCGGGTCGAACGCCGAGTTCTCGCTCGAGCGCCTCCTTGAACTCGTCCTCGCCGACGCGTTGGAGTCCGCAATCCGTGTGGTGCACGAGGATGATCTCGCGCGTGCCAAGGAAGCGTTGGGACAGACAGAGCGACCGAATCACATCGTCGGTGATGACTCCGCCAGCATTCCTAATGATGTGCGCCTCACCGTGCCGAAGGCCAAGGATCTCGAAGGTGTCCATCCGAGAGTCCATGCACGCGACGACCGCGAGGCGACGGGTCGGCTCCACGCGCAGGCCGGCGGCGTCGAATCGCTCGGCGTGGCGTCGGTTGTTGTCGAGGAGTTCGTCGGCGTTGGGGGAGAAGTCTTCGCTCATGGCGACAGTCTCGCACCTGCCTGTCCTCCTGCTACGTTGTGGCCGTCCGTGAAGCGGGTCCCGTGAGGCCCGAACGGCGAGGAGTGAGATGACTGAGGGGAAGCGGGTCCTCGGGCCCGATGACGTGCGGCGCGCGACGACGCGCATGGCGCACGAGATCATCGAGAGAAATCGAGGTCTCGATGGCGTCGTTCTCGTTGGACTCCAGCGTGGTGGGGTCTGGCTTGCTGAGAGTCTCGGCGATGAGATCGCCCGCATCGGCCATCCGGTCCCAGTCGGGTCGCTTGACATCAGCCTGTACCGCGACGACATCGGGCGGCGACCGGTGGTCCCCGGGTCGGTGAGTTCCCTGCCATCTGAGGTCGACGGCGCGCGTGTCGTGCTCGTCGACGACGTGCTGTACACGGGCCGCTCGGTGAAGGCGGCGCTCGATGCCCTGAACGACTACGGCCGGCCCGACTGCGTCCAGCTCGCCGTCATGGTCGATCGCGGTCATCGCGAACTGCCGATTCGCCCCGACTTCGTGGGCAAGAATCTGCCCACCAGCCTCGGCGAGTCGGTCGAGGTCACCCTCGACGGCGTGACCATCATCGATGCGAGCGGCATCGATGCGCCGTCGGGCGACTCGGTCCACTCCGATAGCGGGGAGAAGCGGTGATGGTGGCCCGTCATCTCCGCGGCATGGACGACGTCGAGGCCGATGATCTACTTCGGCTACTCGACCTGACCGATCACATGGCCGAGGTTGGGCGTCGCGCCAACCCGAAGGTGCCGGCCCTGCGCGGCCGAACGGTGTGCAACCTCTTCTTCGAGGACTCCACCAGAACGCGCATGAGCTTCGACACCGCCGCCAAGCGTCTCAGCGCCGACACGATGACCCTCGCCGTCGGATCCTCCAGCGTCAACAAAGGGGAGAGCCTCCGCGACACGGTCGAGACCCTCGATGCGATGGGAGTCGACGCGTTCGTGATCAGGCATCGCTCCTCCGGGGTGCCCTGGAGGATCTCCGAATGGACCCAAGCCAGCATCATCAACGCCGGGGACGGGTGGCACCAGCATCCGACCCAGGCGCTCCTCGACCTCTACACGATCAGGACCGAACGCGCGGCGCGGGGTGCTCTCGGGTTCACGGATCTGCGGGTCGGCATCGTTGGCGACATCCGGCACAGCCGAGTCGCCCGCTCGTTGACCGAGGCCCTCGGCCTGCTCGGCGCCTCCGTGTTGCACGTCGGCCCTCGAACATTGATGCCGCCAACGCCACTGGCTCCCTCCAGCGATGATCTCGACGCAGCGCTCGGCGAGCTCGACGTGGTGTACCTACTGCGTATGCAGCTCGAGCGGATCGATGCCGCCGTGGTCCCATCCGGAGAGGAGTACAGCCGTCGGTTCGCGCTCACCCCGGAGCGGGCCAAGCGACTCGGCGATGATGTCTTAGTGATGCATCCGGGGCCAATGAACAGGGGAGTCGAGATCACGGTCGACCCGGCGCGACTCCCGGGTGCGGTCATCACCCAGCAAGTGACCAACGGCATTGCCGCGCGGATGGCCGTGCTCTTCGACTTGCTCGGCGGCGTCGACACCGAGGTTGGCTCGTGAGTGCCGGCGCGTCGGGCTCGAGCAGCGTGCTGCTCGCGGGTGGGACCGTGATCGACGTCGGGGGTGAACGTCGAGTGGACGTCCTCGTCGCGAACGGCGTGATCGCCGAGGTCGGAGAGCATCTCGAGTCGGGCACCGCTCAGGTGATCGACGTCAGCGGGCTCATCGTCGCTCCGGGATTCGTCGATCTTCACACCCATCTACGCGAACCCGGCATGACCGAGGCGGAGACGATCGAGACGGGTTCCCGCGCCGCAGCCCTCGGTGGCTACACCGCGGTCGTCGCGATGCCGAACACCGATCCGACGCAGGACTGTGTGAGCGTCGTCGACTTCGTGCGGGCCGAGGGTCGTCGAGCCGGGCTCTGCGACGTGCACCCATCCGCCTCCATCACCGTCGGTCGCGCCGGCGAACGCCTCGTGCCGTTCGCCGAGCTCGCCGAAGCGGGGGTGCGGCTCTTCACCGACGACGGGAGCGGAGTTCAAGACGATGGGCTCATGCGTCGAGCCCTCGAATACGCGGGCGAACTCGGGCTCACCTTGGCTCAGCACTGTGAGGTGTCATCGCTCACCACCGGTGCCGTTATGCACGAAGGGGAGTGCTGTTCGCATCTCGGGCTTCCCGGCTGGCCGGCCCTCGCCGAGGAACTCATGGTGCACCGCGATATCGAGCTGGTCAGGCTCACGGGCTCGCCGGTCCATTTGCTCCACCTGTCCACGGCGCGAAGTGTCGAGCTCGTGCGGGCAGCCAAGGCCGATGGGCTCCCGGTCACCGCGGAGGCGACCCCGCACCACATCAGCCTGACCGACGAGCGGCTTCGCGGCTTTGATCCGCTGTTCAAGGTCAACCCACCACTGCGCACCATGAATGATGTTGAGGCGGTGCGTCGCGGTCTTGCCGACGGCACGATCGACGCCATCGCCACCGATCACGCGCCCCATCCCGGTCATGCCAAGGAACGGCCCCTCGATGCGGCTCCCCCCGGCATGCTCGGACTGGAGACCGCCTTTGGCGTGGCGCGCTCGCACCTCGACCTCCCACTTCACGATCTGATCGCTCTCCTGTCATGGAGGCCGGCGGCGATCGCGGGTCTTGGTCACCTTCATGGCCGGCCGGTCGAGGTGGGAGAGCCGGCGAACCTCACCGTGATCGACCCCTCGGTGGAATGGACCGTTGATCCGGACGCGTTGGCGAGCCGGAGTTCGAATACCCCCTATCGGGACGTGCCGCTCGTCGGGCGGCCGCGTCACACTTTCCTCCGCGGCGAAGCCGTGGTTCGCGATGGAGTAGCGACGAGATGACCGGACAGCACAACGAAGGTCTGCGCGAGGGCGCCCTAGTACTCGCCGATGGCAGCGTGTTCGAGGGCGAACTGATCGGAGCACCCGCCGAGATCGCGAGCGGTGAGGTCGTGTTCAACACGGCGCTCTCCGGGTATCAGGAGATCATCACCGATCCGAGCTACGCCGGCCAGATGGTCACCTTCACCTACCCGCACATCGGCAACTACGGGATCAACACGGTCGACGCCGAGTCGAAGGGCGCAGCCTGCCGAGGCGTCATCGTCCGTGATCTGGCGCGCCGCCACTCCAACCACCGTGCCGAACTCGGACTGGGTGAGCATCTGGCGGCGCTCGGCACGCCGGGTATCGCCGGCGTCGACACCCGGCGTTTGACCCGGATCCTTCGCGACTCGGGCGCGGTGCCGGGTGCGTTCGGCTCGGCGAGTGAGGCTGAACTTCTCGAAGCTGCTCGTTCAGAGCGGGGAACCGATGGCATCGACTTGGTTTCGACGGTCACCACCGATCAGCCGTACTCGCTCGGCTCCGAGGCCTCGCGACGGATCGTCGCCCTCGACTTCGGCGTGAAGACCACGATTCTGCGGTGTCTCACCGAATTCGGATCGGTCGAGGTGCTCCCCGCGTCGACCTCGGCCGCTGAGGTGCTCGCGAGAGGCGCCGACGGTGTGTTCCTCTCGAATGGACCCGGTGACCCCGGCATGCTCGACCACCTCGTGGAGACCGTCTCGGGGCTCATCGGCCAGGTGCCGATATTCGGCATCTGCCTTGGCCACCAGATCCTCGGTCGCGCGCTCGGCGCGCCCACGGTGAAGCTGCCCTTCGGGCATCACGGCGGCAACCATCCCGTGAAAGATCTTCTGACCGGACGGATCGAGATCACCTCGCAGAACCACAACTTCGCGGTCGATGCCGACGCCTTCGCCGGGCTCGGCCGACCGGTTCGAATGACCCACGTGAACTTGAACGACGGCGTGTGCGAGGGGCTCGAGGTGATCGGGGAGCGGTGCTTCTCGGTGCAGCACCACCCAGAGGCGGGACCGGGACCACACGACAGTCGACATCTGTTCGAACGGTTCGCCGAGATGATGGACGGGGCCCGCTGATGCCGCGCCGTGACGACCTCACCAACATTTTGATCATCGGATCGGGGCCGATCGTGATCGGCCAGGCCTGCGAGTTCGACTACTCGGGAACCCAGGCGTGCCGGGTGCTCCGCGAGGAGGGCTACCGGGTCGTGCTCGCTAACTCAAACCCGGCGACCATCATGACCGACCCCGACTTCGCCGACGCGACGTACGTGGAACCCCTCACCTGGGAAGTGCTCGCGAGCATCATCGAGCGCGAGCAGCCCGATGCGGTGCTGCCGACGCTCGGTGGTCAAACCGGTCTCAACTTGGCCATGGAGCTGCACGAGCGCGGAATCATCGGCGTGCCCGGCACACCCGAGATGATCGGCGCGAACGCTGAGGCCATCGCCACGGCCGAGGATCGCCAGCGCTTCAAGGAGGCCATGATCGAGATCGGCCTTGACGTCCCGCGCTCGGGGATCGCCCACAACATGGACGACGCGAGGCGCGTGGTGGCCGAGATCGGCCTGCCGGTGATCATCCGGCCGGCCTACATCCTCGGCGGGCGCGGCACCGGCATCGCCTCCACCGCCGAGCAGTTCGAGCGGATCGCGGCAGCGGGTATCGATGCCAGTCCCATCGGCGAGATCCTCATCGAGGAGTCGATCGCCGGTTGGAAGGAGTACGAGCTCGAGGTCATGCGCGACCGCGCCGACAACTGCGTGATCATCTGCTCGATCGAGAACGTCGATCCGATGGGGGTGCACACCGGTGACTCGATCACCGTCGCTCCTCAACAGACGCTGAGCGATGTCGAGTACCAGGAGATGCGCGATTCGGCGATCGCGTGCATCCGGCGCGTCGGCGTCGAGACCGGTGGCTCGAATGTGCAGTTCGCCGTTGATCCCGACACCGGTCGGCAAGTCGTCATCGAGATGAACCCGCGGGTCTCCCGGTCGTCGGCCCTGGCCTCCAAGGCCACCGGCTTCCCAATCGCGAAGATCGCGGCGAAGCTCGCGGTCGGCTACACGCTCGACGAGATCCCCAACGACATCACGAAGGCGACCCCGGCGAGTTTCGAGCCGGTCATCGACTATGTGGTGACCAAGATCCCGCGATGGGCCTTTGAGAAACTGCCCGGAACCTCCGGGGTCCTCGGTACGCAGATGCAGTCCGTCGGCGAGGTCATGTCGATTGGGCGAACCTTCCCCGAGAGTCTCCAAAAGGCGCTGCGCTCCCTCGAGCAGGGCCATGACGGGCTCCTCGCCCAACGGACGCTCGGCGACCTGAGCGGCCGCAGTGACGAAGATCTTCTGACCGCTGCCTCGGTGGCGACCCCGGATCGCCTCCTTCTCGTTGGTGAGCTCCTCCGGCGTCGCGTGGATCCCGACCGGGTTCATGCCGCGACGCGGATCGACCCGTGGTTCCTCGATCAGATGTCGATCATCGTCGACGAGTACGAGGTGCTCGTCGACATGGAGGTCGACGCTCTCGACCGACGTGCCTGGCGGAGGGCGAAGCGCCTCGGCTTCGCCGACTCGCAACTCGCGCGAATGTGGGGAACCAGCGAGGACGAGGTTCGCGCCAGCCGCCTCGCGGCTGGGGTGCGTCCGACCTACAAGACGGTCGACACGTGCGCGGCGGAGTTCGCGGCGCGTACGCCGTATCACTATTCGACCTGGGAGGACGAGGACGAGGTCGCCCCATCGGATCGTCGAAAGGTGTTGATCCTCGGCTCCGGTCCGAACCGGATCGGTCAAGGCATCGAATTCGACTACTGCTGCGTACACGCCTCGTTCTCGCTGCGCGAGGCAGGGTTCGAGACGATCATGCTCAACTGCAATCCGGAGACCGTGTCCACTGACTACGACACCAGTGATCGGCTCTACTTCGAGCCCCTCACTCGCGAGGATGTGCTGAACGTCATCGACGCGGAACGCCCGGAGCGGGTGATCGTGTCTCTCGGAGGGCAGACACCACTCAAGCTCGCCGGACAAATCCCCGCCGAGCTGGTGGCGGGCACCCCTGCCGCCTCGATTGACGCCGCCGAGGACCGGGAACTCTGGAACCGACTCTGCGAGGAGTTGTCCATCCCGCAGCCCCCGGGCGGCACCGCGGTCGACATCGCTCAAGCGCGCGCGATCTGCGAACGCGTCGGGTTCCCGGTGCTCGTGCGTCCCTCCTACGTGCTCGGCGGGCGTGCGATGCAGATCATCCACGATGACGCCGGACTCGTCTCGGCCATGGAGGAGCTCTCGGGAGCCGGAAGTCTGGGGCGAGAGGGCGGGCTGTCGGCGGAGCGTCCCGTGCTCATCGACCGTTTCCTCGCGAGCGCGATCGAAGTCGATGTCGACGCGGTTCGTGACCGCGAGGGCGAGGTCCTCATCGGTGGAGTCATGGAGCATGTCGAGGAGGCCGGTGTGCACAGCGGCGACTCGGCCTGCGCGATCCCGCCCCAGACCCTCCCCGATTGGGTGGTCGAGGTGATCACCGCTTACACGGAGGCCATCGCCCACCGACTCGACGTCTGCGGACTGATCAACGTGCAGTACGCCGTCGTCGGAACCACGGTGTACGTGATCGAGGCGAATCCTCGGGCGTCGCGCACCGTGCCCTTCGTCGCGAAGGCCACCGGCGTGTCGCTCGCGAAGGTGGCGACGAGGGTCATGCTCGGCGCCACGCTCAACGAACTGCGAGATGAGGGACTCCTCGTCGCACCGGTGTCCGGCCACGTCGCCGTCAAGGAGGCCGTCCTGCCGTTCAACCGGTTCCCCGAGGTGGACCCGGCACTCGGACCGGAGATGCGCTCAACCGGTGAGGTCATGGGGATCGACCGAACCTTCGGGCAGGCCTTTTTCAAGGCGGAGTTGGCGGCGGGTAATGGGCTGTCGGAAGCGGGCACAGCGTTCCTATCGCTGAACGACCACGACAAGCCAGCCGGCATCGTCGTCGCACGGCACCTTCGATCCCTCGGGATGCGGGTGGTCGCCACCCGCGGCACGGCCGAGCATCTCAGCCGGTACGGGGTGGTCGTCGACCAGGTGCTCGACAAGGTGCAAGACGGTGTCGACGGTCCAACGGCGGTGGATCTGATCGCGGCAGGCGAGATCTCCCTCGTCGTCAACACCCCGCGGGGCTCAGCAGGTCGTAGCGACGGTGAGCACATCAGGAAGGCCGCGAGCCTCCACCGAGTGAGTTGTTTCACGACGGTCAGTGCGGCCCTCGCCGCCGCCCGCGGAATGGAGGAGTCCCTCGGGCAGGCCCTCGAGGTGCGGCCCCTCCAGGAGCACCACCGACGGTGAGTCGGCTGGGACGCCGACGCGGCGGGGCGATCCACCCCGGGGGTGCTGGTCCGGTCGCGGGCGCTTCCGCAATAGATGCGGCGGTGACCGTCGGCTCGGTTCGTCTGCGGTCAGCGGTCATGACCGCATCGGGTACCGCGGGTTACGGCGCCGAACTCGCTCCTTTCGTCGACCTGTCGACGCTCGGCGCGGTCGTCACGAAGTCGCTGGCCCCCTACGACTGGCCAGGGAATCCAGCGCCGAGGCTTCATCCAGTGCACGCCGGCATGATGAACGCGGTTGGTCTGCAGGGCCCGGGAGTGGCCGCCTGGCTCGCTGATGCCCTACCCAGTCTTCTCGAGACGGGAGCGCACGTTGTCTGCAGCATCTGGGGGCGCTCCGTCGAGGACTACCGCCGGGCAGCGGAGATGCTGGCGGACGCTCCGGGTGAGGTCGTCGCCGTCGAGGTCAACCTGTCGTGTCCCAATCTGGAGGGGCGAGGCGGGATCTTCGCCCACGACGCCGATCTGTCCGCTGAGGTGCTCGCGGCAACGGAGAGCTGCGGACGCCCGCGTTGGGCGAAGTTGAGTCCCAATACCGACCGGATCGTCGAGGTGGCACGCGCGGTAACCGACTCGGGTGCTGAGGCTCTCACCCTGGTGAACACCCTGCTCGGTCTCGCTCTCGATCCGACCACCCTCCGGCCGGCGCTCGGCAATGGGGGAGGTGGCCTCTCTGGCCCGGCGATTCATCCTGTCGCGGTTCGCGCTGTGGCGGACGTTCGATCCGCCCTTCCTGACGTGCCCATCGTCGGAGCCGGAGGCATCGCGAGCACCTTTGACGCCATCGAGTTGATGGCGGTCGGCGCATCCGCGGTGCAGATCGGGACGGCGCTCTTCGCCGATCCACGGGTACTCGCTCGAGTCCGCGATGGCCTGATCGATGAGGCGCATCGCCGTGGTCTTCCGTCGGTGTCGGCCTTCACCGATCTGGCCGCGCGTTGACGGGTATTCGCAGTCGGCGACCCACGTCGTTGTAGCGTTTGGCCATGGCGACTCCTCCGGCACTCACACCCGAGCAGCGCAGAGCAGCGCTCGAGAAGGCCGCGGCCGCTCGCACAGCGAGGGCCGAGGTGAAGGCGAGACTCAAGATGGGGTCGCTCTCACTCTCTCAGGCATTGGCCTCCGATGACGTCCACATCGCCAAGATGAAGGTTGTGGCCCTCCTTGAGGCCCTGCCCAAGGTCGGCAAGGTGAAGGCGCGCCGGATCATGGACGAGGTCGGAATCGCCGACAACCGTCGAATTCAGGGTCTCGGAGCGCAGCAGCGCGCCGCCCTGCTCGAGCGCCTTGACTCCTGACCCACTGGTCGTCGTCGTCTCCGGACCCGGAGGGGTCGGCAAGGGGACCATCGTCGACCTTCTGGTGGAGCGTGACCGCAGGCTGTGGCTGTCGAGATCGTGGACCACGAGGGAGCGTCGGGACGGTGAGGCCGAGGATGCCTACGTCTTCACCGACGGTCAGAGTTTTGAACGTCGCATCTCCGAGGGGGGATTCCTCGAATGGACCGAGTTCCTCGGCAACTACTACGGGACGCCGACCCCGGACACCTCGAGTCTCGACGGCCGTGACCTCGTGCTCGAGATCGAGCTCGACGGCGCGCGACAGGTCAAGGAGCAGCACCCCGACGCAATCCTGATCTTCGTGTTGCCTCCCTCCCGTGACGAGCAGGAACGACGCCTTCGGGGACGTGGGGACCCGAACGACAAGGTCTTCGCCCGCCTGCGCAAAGCCGAGCTCGAGGAGCCCATCGGCATCTCGATCGCCGATCACGTCGTGGTGAACGATGACCTGAGCACCACGGTCGAAGCGATGATGGCAATCATCGAATCGGCACGGAGCCGGTAGGCTCCCCCCGCCCACCAGCACGAGGAGTTTCCATGCCCCAGTCGCACGACACCATGATGAGCCCGCCGATCGAGAACCTGCTCGGTCGCGTCGACTCGAAGTTCTCCCTGGTCACGCTGGCTGCCCGACGGGCGCGGAACATCAACTCCTACTTCAACCAGCTCGGCGATGGTCTCGGCCACATGGTGCCGCCGCAGGTCTCGTCCACCGCTCGCAAGCCCCTCAGCTTGGCCTTCGAAGAGATCGACGCCGACAAGATCGTGTGGGCGGAGCCGGTCGAGGAGGTCGCTGAGGAGTTGTCGCTCCCCGTCGGTGAGGGTTTCGCCGACGACGACGCCGGCTGATCCGGTCATGCTCGCCGGCCGGAGGATCGTCCTCGGCGTCAGCGGGGGTATCGCCGCCTACAAGTCCGTCGAACTCTGTCGTCGCCTCGTTGACGCTGGAGCTCATGTCACGCCCGTCCTCACCGAAGGGGCGCTCCGATTCGTCGGCCGAACGACCTTCGACGCGCTCGCCAGCGAACGGGCGCTGGTCTCGCTCTGGGAGGGAGACCAGCGGATACCCCACACCGAACTTGGTCGGCGCGCTGACCTCGTCGTCGTCGCCCCCGCCACGGCGCGAGTGGTGGGCGCGCTCGCGAACGGACTGTCGACGGACGTCCTCACCAACGTGTTGATCGCGACCCGCGCTCCCGTCGTGGTGTGCCCCGCCATGCACACCGAGATGTGGGAGCACCCAGCGGTCGTCGCGAACATCGCGACCTTGCGCTCGCGTGGAGTGACGATCGTCGATCCCGAGGCTGGCCGCCTCGCGGGCGGGGATGTTGGAGTGGGGCGTCTCGCCAATACCGAGTCGATCCTTGCCGCGATCGAGTCAACGCTGGCGGGTTCGGGTGATCTAGCCGGTCGCCGGGTGGTGGTGACCGCCGGCGGAACCCGGGAGCCGATCGACGCGGTGCGAGTTATCGCGAACCGGAGCTCGGGGCGACAGGGCCACGCCATCGCGGCCGATGCGATTCGACGTGGAGCGGAGGTCGTGCTGATCACGGCGGCCGACACATCCGTTCCCGAGGGGTGCACCATCGTGAAGGTGGAGACCGCCGAGCAGATGGGCGCCGCACTCGACGCGCATGCCCCGACCGCCGATGTGGTGGTCATGGCTGCGGCGGTCGCCGACTTCCGGCCGGTGCTGGTCTCGAAGGGTAAGCACAAGAAGGCCGATGGGCCGCCTGCGATCGAACTTGAGCCGACCCCTGATCTCTTGGCCGCCCTCGGCGCGACGAAGCGTCCCGGTCAGATCCTTGTCGGCTTCGCGGCCGAGACCGACGACCTCCTCGAGAACGCTCGAAAGAAGCTGGCCTCGAAGTCCCTCGACCTCATCGTGGCCAACGATGTCTCGGCCCCGGATGTCGGTTTCTCTCACGTCACCAACGCGGTCACGATTCTCGACTCGGAGGGTGGGGCAGAGGAGACCGGGCTGCTCTCCAAGGCGGAGATCGCCACCCGCGTGATCGACCGCGTGGCTAGGCTCCTCACCGCGGTGCGCTGAGCAGAGGCTCCACGCGTCGGCCGGTCCGTCCGGCTCACAGCACTAAAGAGACCTGCACCCGAGATCACACGAGGAGCGATCGTGGCACGTTGGACATTTACCTCTGAGAGCGTCACCGAGGGCCACCCCGACAAAGTGGCCGACCAAGTCAGCGACGCGATCCTCGACGCGATCCTGACCGAGGATCCGAAGGGGCGAGTCGCCTGCGAGACGATGGTCACGACCGGGCTCTGCGTAGTAGCTGGCGAAATCACGACCTCCGCCTATGTCGAGATCCCGAGGATCGTCCGAAAGACGATCAAGGACATTGGGTACGACGACGCGAGTGCTGGTTTCGACGGCGACACCTGCGGTGTGATCGTGTCGATCGACGACCAGAGCGGTGACATCGCCCAAGGCGTTGACTCCTCCGAGGAGACCCGCTCGAAGGGCTCGGTAGAGGACGAGCTCGACCGGCAGGGCGCCGGCGATCAAGGGATGATGTTCGGCTTCGCTTGCGACGAGACCCCTGACCTCATGCCGCTCCCCATCTGGACGGCTCACCGGCTCGCTGAGCGCCTCGCCCACGTCCGTCATCACGGACAGGTTCCGTATCTCCGTCCCGACGGCAAGACCCAGGTCACGTTCGAGTACGAGGATGGCGTTCCGGTTGCGATCCGCAATGTCGTGCTCAGCACCCAGCATCAAGATGGCATCGACCGCGACACCGTGATCCGGCCCGACATGATCGAACAGGTCATCACTCCGGTCATCCCTGAGCAGTTCGCTGATGACGACTACGAGATCTTCGTGAACCCGACCGGCCGCTTCGTCACGGGCGGACCCCAGGGGGACTGCGGCCTCACCGGCCGGAAGATCATCGTCGACACCTACGGCGGAATGGGTCGGCACGGTGGCGGCGCGTTCAGCGGCAAGGACCCGTCGAAGGTTGACCGTTCGGCCGCCTACGCCGCACGCTGGGTTGCCAAGCATGTGGTCGCGTCGGGCGCCGCCCGCCGCTGCGAGGTTCAGGTCGCGTACGCGATCGGCGTCGCGCACCCGATGAGCATCCTCGTGCAGACCTTCGGTACCGAGCAGGTCGATCCCATGAAGATCGAATCTGCGGTGTCTGAGGTCTTCGACCTGCGCCCTGGTGCGATCATCCGGGACCTCGATCTCCTGAAGCCTGGCTATCTCCGGACGGCCGCCTACGGGCACTTCGGCCGACCCGGATTCAGCTGGGAGGAGTTGAGCCGTCTCGACGACTTCTCCTCGGCCGTCGGCCTCTGAGCCGACGTGGGGTCGGGGGCCCTCTCGGTGCCGGTGGTCCGGGTCCTGCCCGACCGCACCGGGCCCGATAAGCCCTTCGACTACCGCTGGCCACACTCGGTTGACGATCCAACGAGCCTGCTCGGCACGCGGGTCAGAATCGATCTCCACGGCCGCAGGGTTGGTGGATGGGTGGTCGATGTCGCCGAGAGCGATGCACGCCCCTCCGATGGGCTGAAGACCGTCGCCGTGGTGTCGGGACTCGGCCCGCCCGCGGAGATGATTGATCTGGCGGGCTGGGCGGCCGACCGTTGGGCGGGGCGTCGGAGTCAGTTCCTGTCGACGGGCTCTCCGCCCCGCACGGTCCGCGCAGCCGGGTCTCCACGACGCACCGGAATGGCACCGCAACCGAACTCACCGGCCGCGGCCCGCCTGTTGGCCACTGGTGGGGGAGTGCTGCGGTTGCCTCCCGCGAGCGACCAACTGCCCGCGATCGCGAGTTGCCTCGCTCTCGGTCCGACGCTCGTCATCGTCCCCGGCCTGGACGAGGCCGCGATACTCGCGGCTCGCATCCGCCGAACAGGGGTGAGCGTCGCCCATCTTCCCGAACAGTGGTCGGAGGCCCGATCCGGGGTCGACCTAGTGATCGGCACGAGAACCGCGGCATGGGCGCCGGTTCCCGACCTCGCGGCCATCGTCGTACTCGATGAGCATGACGAACGGCTACAAGCGGAGCGGACGCCGTGTTGGCACGCGCGAGAAGTTGCCCTTGAACGCGGTCGTCGGCTCGAGATACCCGTTCTGCTGGTCTCGCCGGTGCCGACCGTCGAGGCATCGGAGGGACGCGTGATCGAGCATCCTCCCGAGGACCGTGAACGTCGCGGCTGGCCGAAAGTCATCGTCGATGATCGCGGCGACGTCGAGCCGTGGCGTCGGTCGCTTCTCGGCTCGGAGTTGATCGCGGAACTCCGCGACAGCGCTCGGACCGTCGTCTGCGTCATGAACGTCACGGGTCGCGCGCGCCGACTCGCCTGCCGGGGGTGCTCGGTGGTGTTGCGCTGCGAAGTGTGCGAAGCCGCCGTCTCCATCGCGGGTGAGGGCGGTCTCAGTTGCCCGTCGTGTGGTCATTCGCGACCTGAGGTGTGCGCGGCCTGCGGTTCGAGCGCGTTCGCGAACCTTCGCCCGGGGGTTCGGAGGCTTCGAGAGGAGATCGAGGCGGCGGCCGGGCGTCCGGTGATCGCGGTCGAAGGTGATGACCCCCATCGCTCGATCCACGCACCGGGCACCCCGTCGGTCTTCGTCGGCACGGAGGCGGTGTTGCACCGAGTGACCGCCGCCGACACGGTTGCCTTTCTCGACATCGACGCCGAGTTGCTCGCGCCGAGATTCCGAGCGGGCGCCCAGGCGCTCGGGCTCGTTGCCCGGGGTGCGCGTTTGGTGGGAGGGGTGAATGACGGCGGACTCCTGATCCTCCAGACCAACAGCCCCGATCACCCGGTGATCCGTTCGATCGCCGAGGCAGACCCGTCGATCGCGCTTGAGGCTGACCGCGGTATCCGCGAGCAACTCGCCCTCCCGCCCTTCGGCGCGGTCGCACGGGCGACCGGAGCCGATGCGGAGCGTCTTGTCGCGTCGCTCCCCACCACGGTCGTCGCCGCTCCGTCCACGGACGGCTACGTGATTCGAGCGCGCAGCGTCGAGGAACTCACCGAAGCCTTGAGGGGGGCGGAACGGCCGACGGGAGTCAGGGTTCTCGTCGATCCCCAACGCTGAGCACGCGGAAGCCGCGGCGAGAGGTGACGCGGTCGACCGGGTGTCCCCGATCCGCCAGCCAGGCGCCAAGCGAGTCGGCTCCGAGATGTTTAGAGACCACGAGGTGGGCCAGACCGTTCGGAGCCAGCCGGTCGAGCCAGTCCACGAGCATTGCTCGCATCTCCGCTTTGCCGACCCGCACCGGAGGGTTTGACCTGATCGCGGCGAAGCGGATATCGCCGGGCACCTCGCCGGGTGCGCAGACTTCGACGTTGCTCAGGCCGAGCCGTTCGGCATTCGCGATGGTCAGGTCCCTCGCTCTCCGGTTCACGTCGACCGCCCAGACCGTCGCGTGGGGACTCTGTCGGGCCATGACGAGAGCGATCGGCCCGTACCCGCAGCCGAGGTCGAGCAGTTCCCCTTCCAGTGGCGGGGGAGGAGACGAGTTGAGAAGCAGCGAGGTGGCCGCGTCGAGGCGACCGTGGCTAAAGACACCCGTGTCGGTGTCGAGGGAGAGCGAGATGGCGCCGATCGTCACATCGATTCGACGGGGATCGCTCGCTACATCGGGATCCTCGTCGAAGTAGTGCGCCATCGCTTCGGTAGCCTGCCACCTGTGGGCCTCGAGA
The DNA here is from genome assembly GCA_009924875.1 of Actinomycetota bacterium. Classification (GTDB taxonomy): domain Bacteria; phylum Actinomycetota; class Acidimicrobiia; order Acidimicrobiales; family Ilumatobacteraceae; genus Casp-actino5. Next base: position 29,209 of record RFQQ01000001.1, read on the forward strand.
TCCGAACCTTCGGCGACCCGGTGCTCAAGTCGCAGGCCGCCCCGGTGGTGGATGTCGACGGTCGCGCGATCCGCTTGGTCGAGCAGATGTTCGACACCCTGGATCACAGCGACGGTGGTATCGCCCTCGCCGCCCCGCAGATCGGTGTGCAAAAGCAAGTTGTCGTCTGGGATCTCGATGGGGATCGGCGAGCCATCTTCAATCCAGAGATCGTCGAGTCGTCGGGTGAATGGGTGTACGACGAGGGCTGCCTCTCTATCCCCGGCCTCTACGTCGAGTTGGTGCGACCCCGTACCGTCCTGCTCCGCGGGGTCGATGTGAACGGCGAGATCATCGAATACGAGGCCGACGATCTCGAAGCGCGCATGTACCAACACGAACTCGACCACCTGAACGGTGTGCTCATGTTCGATCGCATGGGCGACGAGCAACGCCGCGAGGCCATGGCCGAGTATCGCCGGATCACCTCCGGCGAGGCTGACGACGTCCCCCGCCCGCGTCGGCTCCGCTTCCGCTGACCGATGGATCTCGTCTACCTCGGCACGCCAGAGGTGGCGACTCGCCCGCTGCGCGCCCTGGTCGAGGCAGGTCATCGAATCCCCCTCGTCATCACCGGTCCGCCACGACGTCGCGGTAGAGGCTCAACAACCTCACCCTCCCCGGTCGAGTCCGTCGCCCACGAACTTGGGCTGACGGTGGCGCACGAGATCGAGGCGCTCGACAGCGTCGCGGTCGAACTCGGGGTGGTGGTCGCCTTCGGTCGCATCATTCCCGCGGAGGTCTTGGGCCGGCTTCGTATGGTCAACCTCCACTTCTCCGACTTGCCGCGCTGGCGCGGAGCAGCGCCGGTCGAGCGCGCGATACTCGCTGGAGATCACAGCACGGCGGTCTGTCTGATGGAGCTCGAGGAGGGTCTCGACACCGGTCCGGTCCATGCGAGGGCGCGGGTCGACATCGGCGACCTCACCGCGAACGGGCTCCGAGATCTGCTTGCCGAGGCGGGTTCCCGGCTCCTCGTGGACCGGCTCGCCAGCGGACTTGGGACGCCCGAGCCTCAATCCGGTGAGGTCAGCTACGCCGAGAAGATCACCCGTGACGACCTGAGGATCGACTGGAGCGCTGACCCGGTCGCGGGCCTTCGTCAGATTCGGGTGGGTGGGGCGTGGACCACATGGCGGGGAGCCGTGGTGAAGGTCGTCGAGGCGGACATCGTCGATGGGTCGCTTCGGCCGATCATCGTGCGACCTGAGGGCCGATCCGACACCGAGTTCGACGCCTGGTGGCGCGGGGCACGTCCGGAGCCGAGTGAGTGGTTCGAATGAGCGCGCGTGCCCTCGCCCTGGAGGTACTCGGCCGTATTGAGCGGGGCGGCGCCTACGCAAACCTTGTCCTGCCGGTGGCACTCGGCCGGTCGGATCTCAGTCCGTCCGACCGGGGCATGGTGACCGACCTGGTCTACGGAACCACCCGAATGCGCCGGGCCTGTGATCTGCTCGTCGACCGGTTCGTCGAGGTGCCACCGGATGATGGGACCCGCACGCTCCTGCGACTCGGCGCTTACCAATTGGCCTTTGGCGGGGTGGCAGCCCACGCGGCCGTCTCCGAGACTGTTGCTCTCGCCCCCCGTCGCACCCGTGGGTTCGTGAACGCGATTCTCCGACGGGTGGCGAGCACCGAGATGACGTGGCCCTCAGCCGCGGCACGTTTGAGTTACCCCGACTGGATCCACGACCGTTTGGTCGAGGAGTTGGGATCCGAGGAGGCGATCGCGGCCATGGAGCGCATGAACGTGGCCCCGTCCGTGAACCGACGGGCCGACGGCTACGTCCAAGATCCCGCCTCGCAGTGGGTGGCGGCTGCCGTGAAGGCTGGTCGCGGGGAGCTCGTCGCCGACCTGTGCTCAGCGCCAGGTGGCAAGACGACGGCGATAGCCGCCGAAGGTGCCGATGTCGTCGCCCTTGACCTCCATGAGGCTCGCGCCGGTCTGGTCGCCGAGAACTCGGCGTCAACCTCCGCTGATGGGGTCGGCCGGGTATTTCCCGTCGCAGCCGACTCGACTCGTCCACCGCTCACGCCGGGCACGTTCGACGCGGTACTCATCGACGCGCCGTGTTCGGGACTCGGCGCTCTACGTCGGCGGCCTGACGCGCGCTGGCGCGTCACCGAGCAGTCAATCCGGCAACTTGTTCCCGTTCAGGCATCCCTCCTCGAGGCGGGCGCCCGCTTGCTGCGCCCCGGGGGGCGCCTCGTCTACAGCGTGTGCACCATCACCGCCGCCGAGTCCATCGCTCACGCGACCCCCGAGTCGCTTGAGATCGATTCGACTCCTCCCGAGGGGTCATGGCGGCCGTTCGGTGATGGTTGGAGGGTCCTTCCCCACGATGCCGACACCGATGGCATGGTGATGCTGCGGTACCGTCGACGATCATGAGCCACACGGCGAAGGTGCTCACCGTGAGCGATGGCGTCGCCTCCGGCCACCGTGATGACACCGGTGGTCGAGGGCTGGCGCAGCATCTCGCGACGAACGGTTTCGAGGTGATCGACCACGCGGTGATCCCCGACGGCCGTGAGTCCGTCGCCGAGGCGTTATCGGCCATGGCTGAGGGCTATTGCGGTCTGATCGCAACGACTGGGGGTACCGGTTTCGGGCCCCGCGACCTGACGCCGGAGGGCACCTCCGATGTGCTCGACCGCGAGGCGCCGGGCCTCGCGGAGTCGATGAGGGCGATCAGTCCGTTCGGGCGGCTCTCGCGAGGACGCGCGGGAACAATCGGCTCGGCGCTGGTGATCAACCTTCCCGGTTCGCCTCGGGGGGCTATCGAGCAGATCGACGCCGTGATCGACGTGCTCGGGCACGCCCTCGACCTCCTCGCGGGCACCGACCGCACGCACTGACCCCGTCGCTCGGACGGGAGGCACCGTTAGCCTGCCGGCGTGCTGAGCATCGTGTTGCCGAAGGGCTCTCTCGAGAGGGCGACCCTCGAGCTCTTCGAGGCCGCCGATCTCCCGGTCGTGCGGTCCTCCTCGGTCGACTACCGGGCCTCGATCGATGATCCGAGGGTCGGCGAGGTGCGGATCCTGCGCCCTCAGGAGATTCCCGTCTATGTGGCGGAGGGTCTCTTCGATCTCGGCATCACCGGCCGCGACTGGGTGACCGAGACCTCATCGGACGTCGTGAGCCTTGGCGAGCTGCGTTACTCGAAGGCGACCTCGGAGCCCGTGCGGGTGGTGGTGGCGGTCGCCGGTGACTCGCCGGTCGAATCGGTCTCCGATCTCCCCGATGGCGTCCGGGTGGCCTCGGAGTACCCGGAGATGACCAAGCGGTACTTCGCTGAGCGAGGGGTGGCTGCCGATGTTCGACTCTCGTATGGGGCGAGCGAGGCGAAGATCCCCGATATCGCCGACTGCGTGGTCGATATCACTGAGACCGGACGGGCCCTTCGCGCCGCCGGACTTCGGGTGATCGACACCATCCTCACGAGTTGGACTGAGGTCGTCGCGAATCCTGTGGCCTACGCCGATCCCGAGCGCCGGCGAGCGATGGAGCAGCTGATGGTGCTTCTGAACGGCGCGCTTGACGCCCGGGGAAAGGTGCTCCTCAAGCTCAATGTGAGCGCCTCCCGCCGAGACGATGTGCTCGCCGTTCTCCCGTCGGCGAAGTCGCCGACGATCAATCAGTTGGCGAACGGTGACTTCGCGATCGAGAGCGTCGTTGAGAAGGCGGGAATCAATCGCATCATTCCCGCGCTGTCTGAGGCCGGTGCGACCGACCTCTTGGAGATCCCGATCTCAAAGATCGTTCCTTGAGATCGGCGATGCTTCATTCCATGCGTCGCTCGACGGGCGTGGTGACGGAATTCGATGACGTGGCAGGACTCGGATGGATCGAGTCCGACGACGGGTCGCGGGTACGTCTCCACTGCGTCGCCATCGTCGACGGTTCTCGTTCGATACCGGTCGGCACCCGTGTCCGATTCAAGGTGACGCAGCGACTCGGACTCATCGAGGCGGTCGACGTCGAGCCGATTCGGTGAACCGCGACGACGAGATCCTGGCGGTCGTGCTCGCCCTTCGCGCAGGTGAGGTTGTCTCCTATGGGGATGTGGCCGATACCGCAGGTTGGCCCGGTCGCGCTCGGCTCGTCGGAAGGATCCTCGCCGAGACGGATCGAGAGGTTCCTTGGTGGCGAGTGGTAGCCGCGTCGGGCCGACTCGTGCCGGGAGCCGAGATCGAACACGGACGTTTACTCAGGTCCGAAGGCGTTGAGGTGGTGGCCGGCCGGGTTCGATCTGCCCCGACGGGGAGATTCAGTCCGAGGTCCCAGCCGCAGCCTTGACCTGAACGAACGCCATGCGGATGTTCGCCAGAGCGTCGGTCATCGTCGAGTGCTCCTCGCCCAGTCGAGCGCCGAGCCCCTCGACCAGACAGCCGACGGCGTCAATCGCCAACGCCGCGGAGACGAGATCCACCGGATCGGATGAGAGGTGGATCGCCGCCAACTCGTAGAGGCCCATGACATGGTTGGTGACCACGACCTCAGCGGGAACCGAGGCGAGACGCGAACGAGCGTCCTCGAGCGCGGCGGCCGCCTCGCGGACAGCGTCCTCGACTCCGCCGTTCTCGATCTCGTCGGATTCGTCGGTCACGGCCGTTAGTCTACGGGGGCCGCCGGGCGAGCCCGGGGGCCACAACTGACGCGAAGTGGGGGAGACCCCCACCCGGCCACCGAGGGGTGCGTCCGGGTCCTGACGATCTGGGGCGATCCCCGGTGAGTGCATGGGCTTCGCCACGCACAACCGGGAGGCCACAGCCCTTGCACAGGAGAGTCACGTCATAGCACCGCCGAAGAGCGACCAGCACCGGATCAACGACCGGATACGGGCCCGAGAGGTCCGACTGATCGGTCCCGAAGGGGATCAGCTCGGTATCCAACCGGTTCCGGAGGCACTGCGAATGGCCAGGGGTCTCGATCTCGATCTTGTCGAGGTGGCCCCGGCGGCGAACCCCCCGGTATGTCGGATCATGGATTACGGCAAGTTCCGGTACGAGGAGGCGCAGAAGGCCAAGGAGTCCCGGCGCAAGTCGACCCAGGTCTCGGTGAAGGAGGTCAAGTTCCGGCCGAAGATCGGCAAGGGTGACTTCGACACCAAGGTGCGCCACCTGATCGAGTTTCTCGATGATGGCCACAAGGTGAAGGTCACCCTGCAGTTCCGAGGTCGCGAGATGGCCCATCCTGAACTCGGCTCCAGGATCCTCGACCAGGTCATCGAGGCGGTCGGGCCGCTCGGGAAGATCGACAGCCAAGCCCGCCTAGAGGGTCGTTCGATGTCGATGGTGATGTCGCCCGACAAGAAGGCGGCTGAGGCGGCCCGAAAGGCGCGCGAGGCCGAGACGTCGGCTGCGGAGTCGGGATCGGCAGCGAGTGTGGTGGTGGCTACCGAGACTGATGATGGCCCTGAGGAATCAACGATCGTGAGTGAAGAACAAGAGAGCTAGGAGACACGACATGCCGAAGATGAAGACGAGCAAGACCGCCGCGAAGCGGTTCAAGAAGACCGGATCGGGCAAGCTGCGCCGCCAGCAGGCCATGCGCCAGCATCTGTTCGAGAAGAAGCCGTCGACCCGCACCCGTCGTCTTGACGGGGACGTCGACGTTCATTCCACCGACGAGCGCAACATCAAGCGGCTCCTCGCGGAGCGCTGACCGCGGCCCGTTCCGCGGAGATATCGAGAGAATCGAACAAGGAGAGATGACATGGCACGCGTGAAGCGCGGTGTTGCCGCCAAGAAGCGGCATAAGAAGGTCCTGAAGCAGGCCCGGGGCTACTACGGCAACAAGAGTCGTTCGTTCCGTGCGGCCAACGAGCAGGTCATGAAGAGCGGCCAGTACGCCTTTCGTGACCGTCGCGCGAAGAAGGGCGAGTTCCGTCGTCTGTGGATTCAGCGGATCAACGCCGGCTGCCGTCAGCACGACATGAGCTACTCGCGGTTTATCGCGGGGCTCTCGGCCGCGGGTATCGAGGTCGATCGCAAGATCCTGGCCGATCTCGCCGTGACCGATCCGGCCGCTTTTGGCGCTCTGGTGGAGCAGGCCAAGGCAGCTCTGTGACGGGCGGGATCGGTTCGTCCGGTCCCGAATCGGAGTCCGGACTCGGATTCCGCAGCCCGCGGATCCAGCGGCTTCGACGTCTGGTCTCGCGGCGCGAGGAGCGCCGCGAGAGCGGGCTCGTCGTCGTTGAGGGAGCCACGCTGATCCAAGAGGCTCTGGCGGCCGGCTGGGTGTGCGTTGAGGAGTTCACCTCCTCGGGCGCGACCCCCGTAGGCGTGGTCGAGCCGACCTGGGTAGCCCCCGGTGTGTTGGACCGCGTCGCGTCGACGGAGACGCCGCGCCCGAACATCGCCATCTTCGCCCTTCCCACCCCGATCGATATCGGTCGGGTCTCCACCGCGCTCGTGGTCGACCGGATGGCTGACCCCGGCAACCTGGGCACCGCGATGCGCTCGGCCGAGGCCGCTGGGTTCGATGCGGTGGTCGTCACCTCGGGCACGGTCGACGACCTCTCTCCCAAGGTGGTCAGGGCCTCGGCGGGAGCGCGTTTCCATGTACCGGTGATCGAATCGAGCCTTCAGCAGCTCCGCGAGACGGGATTCCACCTCGTTGGCACCTCCTCGCACCGGGGGACCGATCACCTTGAGCTCGACTGGTCGAGCCCCGCCCGACTCGGGATCGTGATCGGCAATGAGGCTCAAGGCCTCGATGACTCGGCCCCGGTTGATGGGTGGGTGTCGATCCGCCACGCCGGCCGTTCCGAGAGTCTGAACGCCGCGATGGCCTCGACGATCGTGTGCTTCGCCGCGGCGCGGGGCCGTGGCCTGCTGTGACCTCATCGGGTGGTCGTCGTGGCCGCGCTCGCCTAACCTCAGGGGCGTGCCACGGCTGTCTCATCGTCGATTTCCGCGCCCCGGGTGGCTCACCCGGGGATACTGATCTCCTGACAGCGGATCGGTCCCCTCGCCACTCCGGGGAGTTCCGGCCCGAAGCGATATCCGACCGATCGACTCGGTCGTGGGAGACGACATGACACCAGACATCGACGAGGCCCGCGATGAGGCGCTCAGTGCGATCGGAGGCGCGGAGACCGTCGCCGACCTCGAACGCGTGGTCGCTGATCACCTCGGTAAGCGGGGTGCGCTCGCCGTCCTGAAGAAGGGCCTCGGAGCAATTGATGATCCCGAAGCGCGCCGCGCGGCCGGAGCCTCGATGCACGCGGCGCGCACCACCGTCGAGGAGGCGGTCGAGGCTCGACGCTCAGAGCTCGCCGGCGCCGAGACGGAGCGCCGCATCGCCGCGGAGCGACTTGACCTCACCGAGTTTCGAACCGAGGGCTCTCGCGGACATCTGCACATCGTCACCCAGGCCTGGCAACGACTGGAGGACGTGTTCCTCGGTCTCGGTTTCAGTGTCGCCGAAGGCCCCGAGGTGGAGACCGACTGGCACAACTTCGAGGCGCTCAACATGGGGGAGGGGCACCCCGCCCGAGGGGAGTTCGACACCCTCTTCGTCGATCACGTTCCTCCCGGAGGTCGACTCGGCACCACGCTGCTACGCACGCACACCTCACCGGTCCAGATCAGGACCATGCTCACTCAGGAGCCGCCGATCTACGTGGTCGCACCAGGTCGCGTCTTCCGGCGCGACACCCCTGATGCGACCCATATGCCGGTGTTCCACCAGATCGAGGGTCTCGTCGTCGATCGGGGTATCTCAATGACCGATCTCGCTGGAACGATCGAGGCCTTCACGAAGGCCTTCTTCGGCGCTGGGTTCACTTCCCGGCTGCGCCCCTCGTACTTCCCCTTCACCGAACCATCAGCCGAGTTCGATATTCAGCGTCCTGACGGATCCTGGCTGGAACTCGGTGGGTGCGGAATGGTGCATCCCGCGGTCATCCGGGCCGGGGGCCTCGACCCTGACGAGTGGAGTGGCTTCGCCTTCGGTTTCGGTATCGATCGCATGGCGGTGATGCGGCACGGCGTCGCTGACATCCGGGACATGTACGTGAACGACATCAGATTCGTCGAGCAGTTCTGAGGTGATGGCGTGAAGATCCTGCTCTCCTGGCTCAACTCGTTCGCGGACTTCGCGGATCCCGCCGACGAGGCGGCGGTCGCTTCCATCGCGGCTGATCTCACCTCGCTCGGCCTCGCCGTCGAGGAGGTCATCCCGATGGGGCTCGGAGTCGACGGCGTCGTGTCGGCACGGGTGCTGCGCGTCGAGACCCACCCCGATGCAGCGAAAGTTCGTCGCGTCTGGGTCGACGCGGGAGACGGCGCGGAGCGCCATGTGTGGTGCGGTGCCTCGAACATGGCGGCCGGCGACCTGGTGCCGCTCGCGACCCTCGGTACCTCGATGCCCGACGGCCGGCTCATCGAGCGTCGCGGAATCCTCGGGATCGACTCCGAGGGCATGCTGTGCTCCGGCGCGGAGCTGGGTGTCGACGACGACGGCTCCGGAATCCTGCTGCTCGACCCGACCGCCGACCCGGGTCAGCCCTACACGGCGGTGCTCGGCGTCGAGCCCGACGTCCTCTTCGACATTGACGTCACGCGCAATCGTCCCGACTGCTGGAGCCATCTCGGGGTCGCCCGAGACCTCGCGGCGAAACGGGGCCACGAGCTGCGTCCTCCGTCCAGCCCGTTCGCTCGCGGAGGAGAGGAGCGCTCTGTCCCGGTGGAGATCCTCGCCGGTGAGCGCTGCGGGCGGTTCACGACGACGGTGCTCTCAGGGGTCCGAGTCACCCAGAGCCCTGCGTGGATCCGCCGCCGACTGGCCGCCGCGGGAATGCGACCGATCAACAACGTGGTCGATGTCTCCAACCTCGTCATGCTCGAGCTCGGTCAGCCGAATCACGCGTACGACCTCGAGCGATTGGGTAAGGGAGCACTCCGGGTTCGCCTCGCGGCCGAAGGTGAGCGGCTGATGACCCTCGATGGTGTCGAGCGGACGCTCCAGAGCTCCGACCTGCTGATCTGCGATGGTGATGACCGACCGGTGGGTCTCGGTGGTGTCATGGGTGGCCTCGACAGTGAGATCTCCGAGGAGACGACCACCGTGGCCCTTGAGATGGCCTGGTTCGCCTCTCGTGGTGTGATGGAGACGGCCGCTCGGCACAGCCTGCGTAGCGAGGCGTCCGCGCGGTACGAGCGGGGTGTGGATCCGTATGTGATCGATCGCGCGATCGATCGATTCTGTGACCTTCTCGCTGAATCCTGCCCGGACCTCGTCGCGCATCCCGGTGGAGCGGACGTTCGCTCTGAGCACCTTCCCGAAGTGCACCGCAGTACCCCGCTTCGACTCTCGGTGCTGGATCGGGTGCTCGGCGTCGTTCTCGGTCCCGCCCGGGTGACTGAGATGTTGGCCCCGATCGGGTTCGACGTCGTGGGTGACGGGCCCGAGGTGACGGTGAGCCTCCCCAGTTGGCGACCCGACTCCACTGAGGAGATCGATGTCGTCGAGGAGGTCGCGAGGCTGCATGGCTATGAGCACCTCGGGCGCACCGTCCCGCGAGCCGATGTCTTCGGTCATCTCACTCCGGCACAGCAGCGCCGTCGAGCGACCCGTGAGGTCCTCGTAGGACTTGGGATCTCTGAGGCGATGCCGAGTCCGTTCCTCGCCCCGGGTGATCTCGCCCGTGCTGGACTCGAGGGCGATTACCTGTCGATTACCAACCCGCTGGCGGTCGAGGAGAGCGCCTTGCGGACCTCATTGCGTCCGGGTCTGCTCGCCGCTCTCGCCTACAACGAGTCGCATCGGCGCGATCGCGTGTCGCTCTTCGAAATCGGTCACGTCTATCCGCCGGCCGAGGCCGAACTGCCCGACGAGGCCGAGGTGCTCGGCGTCGTGCTGGCGGGGCGGGAAGCACCGGCGGCGGTGGCGGTGTGGGACGAACTCTGCGCGGCCCTTGGAGTTGGGGCGCAACTCGATCAGTCATCGCCGGGGGCTGGGATGCACCCGACCCGTTCGGCGACGCTTCGCGCGGGACGCGACGAACTCGGTGTGGTCGGCGAGATCCATCCCGAGGTGCTCGCAGAGTTCGGTGTGTCGGAGCGCGTAGCGGTGCTCGAGGTTCGACTCGACGTACTACTCGCTCGGGGTGAACGGGTTCCGCTCGCCGCACCGGTACCGCGCACCCCGAGTAGCGATCTCGATCTCGCGTTTGTCCTTGACGACTCGGTTCCCGCTGAGCGTCTGACCAAGGCCCTTCGACAGGCGGCGGCCAACCGATTGGTGTCGTTAGAGCTCTTCGACGTGTTCCGCGGTGAGTCACTCGGGCCAGGTCGGCGGAGTCTCGCCTATCGACTACGACTTCAAGATCCGTCGGGAAGTCTGACCGAGGCCGACATCTCCTCGATACGCGATGCCTGCGCTTCAGGCGCTGACCGCGTCGGCGCGGTCCTCCGCGCTCAATGATCAGTTCGCGCTGAGGTCGTCCGGAACCTCGGCGAGCCAGGCCAAGCGACCGGTCTGCCGGGCAAGCACCCGTCGCCAGAGGGTTCGCGGGACCGGGTCGACCAGGTCCTCGTCTTTGGCGTCGAGCACGATCCAAGCTCCGGCGGTGATCTCGCCATCCAGTTGGCCAGGGCCCCAGCCCGAATAACCAGTGAAGACTCGCAGGCCATCCAGGTCGGGAGCGATCAGCGCCGGGTCCGCGGACAGGTCGACCGAACGCACCCGCCCGATGATGAGGTTCTCCGACTCGGCACCCGCTCGAGCGATACCGAGGGCAAGGAGCGCTTCAGGGGCGACGGGACCACCGGAGTACAGGATTCCCGGATCCGACAGCAGTGGGGTCCATCGGTCGAGTGGCTCGGGGAGCGGCTCCGCCCCGGGACGGTTGAGCACGACGCCGACGGCACCGGCGTGATCGTGATCGACGACATATACGACGGTCCGGTCAAAGTTCTCGTCGACGAGCGGAGGGGTGGCGACGAGCAGACGTCCCGCTGTCGACACCGGAGGCATAGGGCCAGTTTGGTCGGGGCGGTCACCGTCCGCCCGACGGAGGAGCGGGCATGTTGGATGAGTATGCGAGATGTCGTATGATCATGCGAATGTTGCGCGCAGCGGTCGTCGGTGCCTCCGGGTTCACCGGAGCCGAACTTCTCCGAATCATCGACGGGCACCCCAATCTTTCCCTTGAGTCGGCGACCGCGGACGCCTCGGTCGGAGCCGCCATCGCGGACATGCATCCGGCGCTCGGTCTCGCGCATCGAGGGAAGGTCTTCACCGAGGTCGACATCGACTCCCTCGCGGACATGGATGCGGTGTTTCTCTGCCTGCCCCATGAGGCCTCGCTCGAACTCGTCCCCTCGCTCATCGATCGGGCGGGCTGCGTGATCGACCTGTCGGCGGCGTTCCGGCTCCGCGACACCGGTGCCTATCCAACGTATTACGGCTTCGAGCACACCCACCCAGAACTCGTCGAACGGGCGGTCTACGGGCTTCCCGAGATCCACCGCGACGAACTCCGAGGCGCCCGCCTGATCGCGACCCCCGGTTGTTACGTGACCGCCGCTGTGCTCGCGCTTCGTCCGCTCGTCGCCTCCGGTCTGATCCGCGACCGTGGAATCATCGTCGACGCGGCCAGTGGCGTCACCGGGGCGGGCCGGCGCAGCGAGCACGCCTACTCGTTCACGACCATTGACGAGAGCATGACCGCCTACGGGCTCGTCAATCATCGCCACACGCCTGAGATGGAGCAGGAGATCGGCGCGGAGCTGCTCTTCACCCCGCATCTCGTCCCCATGAAGCGGGGCATTCTCGCCACGTGCTACGCGGAGCCGAGTGACCGCACGATCACTGAGACCGCTGTCCTTGACGCACTACGGGAGGCCTACGACGGGGAGCCCTTTGTCCTCGTCGACCGCGCGATTCCCGCCACCGGGTCGACGACGGGCAGCAACGCGGTGCACATCACCGCGCGGCTCGATCAGCGGACTGGACGCGTCATCGTGGTGAGCGCGATCGACAACTTGGCCAAGGGGGCCTCCGGTGGCGCGGTGCAGGCCGCCAATGTCGCCCTCGGTCTTCCCGAGACCGCGGGCTTGAGCAGGATCGGAGTCGCCCCATGATCGGAGACGCAGCGAGTCGGGCCGCGACGTTGGTCGAGGCCCTGCCGTTCATCAGGCGTTTCGCCGGCAAGGTCGTCGTCGTCAAATACGGGGGGAATGCTCTCGCCGGTACCTCGGGGCACGACGCCCTCGACGTGTTCGCTCGTGACATCGTGCTCATGCGGCTCGTCGGCATGCGACCGGTCGTCGTACACGGTGGCGGTCCTCAGATCAGCGAACTCATGTCCAAACTCGGGAAGGAGTCCGAGTTTCGCAATGGACTCCGCGTCACCGATGCCGAGACCGTCGATATCGCCCGGATGGTCCTCATCGGGCAGGTCAACCCTCAGATCGTCTCGGCGATCAATGTCCACGGCGACTTCGCGGTCGGGGTGAGCGGGGAGGACGGTGGCCTGATTCGCGCGGTGGCCCGCGATCCCGATCTCGGCTACGTCGGCGACGTCGTGCGGGTCAATCCTGCCGTGCTCGACCGGCTCATCGAGGATGAGTTCATCCCCGTCGTCGCGACGGTCGGCACCGACGAGGATGGCCAGGCCTACAACATCAACGCCGACACCGTCGCGGGAGAGGTAGCCGTGGCGCTGGGTGCCGAGAAGCTCGTCTACCTCACCGACGTCGAGGGCCTCCGACGCGATGTCGATGACCCCGACAGTCTCATCCGGCAGACCACCCCCGATGAGTTGGACGACCTAATCGCGGACGGCACGATCGCCGGGGGCATGATCCCGAAGGTCTCGAGCTGTGTTGACGCGGTCCGTCGCGGCGTGCGCCGTGCGCACATCCTCGACGGTCGTATCGAGCACGTCCTGCTGCTCGAGCTGCTGACCCTCGAGGGCATCGGGACGATGGTCGAGGAGAACGAGGAGGAACGATGAGCGGCCACGCATTCGATATCGCTGGGCAGGACCATTGCCCGTTCATGCCGGTCTTCGGACCCCCGGCCCGCATGATTGTCAAAGGTGCCGGCACCGAGGTCTGGGATAGCGAGGGCCGGCGGTTGCTCGACTTCCTGTCGGGAATCGCGGTGGTCTCACTCGGTCATGCCAATGAGAAGGTGGCCGAAGCCATCTCGCAGCAGGCGCGCACCCTCGTCCATGTGTCCAACTTCTTCGCCAATCCGGTCGCCACGGAGGCCGCACAGCGGATCAACGATCTCCTCGCGGCGGCGACGGGTCATAGGGGGCAGGTGTTCTTCACGAACTCAGGTGCCGAGGCGAACGAGTGCGCCATCAAGCTCGCCCGCCGTCACGGTGGGCGCGGCCGCCATACCGTGGTAAGCGCGCTCGGCTCGTTTCACGGTCGCACCCTCGCGACACTCGCCGCGACCGGCCAGCCGTCCAAGCATGAGCCCTTCCAGCCGATGCCCGAGGGGTTCCGCCATGTCGCGTGGGGTGATCTCGAGGCGATGACCGCGGCCGTCGACGCCTCAGTCGCTGCCGTCCTCATCGAGCCGATCCAGGGCGAAGGTGGCGTACAGCCCGCACCAGCGGGATATCTGGAGGGCATCCGCGCGCTGTGCGACGCCACCGGTGCCCTGCTGATCGTCGACGAGGTGCAGACCGGCTTCGCGAGGACCGGGCGATGGTTCGGTTTCGAGCACGCCGGCGTGTCACCGGATGTGGTCACGATGGCCAAGGGGATGGGCAACGGGATGCCCATTGGCGCGTGCTGGGCGCGGAGCGAGATCGCGCGCTCGTTCAGTCCCGGGGACCACGGCAGCACCTTCAGCGGAACGGCTCTTGCCACCTCAGCCGTCCTGGCCGTGATCGAGGAAATGGAACGGCTCGCGGCGCCGGGGCTGGCGGTGTCGGGTGGCGAGCGCGTCCGGGCCTCGTTGAGCGGTCGGCGCGGAATCGACGGAGTCCGAGGCTCGGGTCTCCTACTCGGCGTGGAGCTCGCGGCCGGAGTGGTCGCGGCCGAGGTCGCCGCGGCCTGTCTCGAGTCAGGTCTGATCGTGAACGCGGTCAACCCCTCGACGATCCGGCTCGCTCCGCCGCTCACCGTCAGCGATGCGGAGATCGACGAGGCGATGGAGATCCTCGCTGGCGTGGTCGCCGCTCTCGTCCCTGACGGCTCGTCTGATGGTGGCGACCGATGAGCGGGTTGCGAGCGATGCTCGACATCACGGACCTCGGCGCGGACGCGCTTCGTGAGGTCCTCGATCTCTCGCGGCGGCCGATCGTCGAGCTCGGACGGCCGCTTGAGGGCGACGGAGTCGCGCTCGTCTTCGAGAAGCCGTCGAACCGGACGCGTCACTCGATGGAGATGGCCGTGGTTCAGCTCGGTGGTCATCCTGTCTACACCCGTGGTGAGGAGGTCGGGCTCGACTCCCGGGAGCCGGTTGAGGATGTGATCCGGGTGCTGGCTGGCTATCACCGGATCGTGGCCGCCCGCGTGTTCGACCATGGGCACCTCGTTCGCATGCGGGACGCTGATGTGACCACGGTGGTCAATCTTCTGTCGGATCGGTCGCATCCGATGCAGGCGCTCGCTGACGTCTTGACCATGAGTCGCGAGTTCGGCGATCTCTCGGGACGTACGGTCGCTTGGGTCGGTGACTACAACAACGTCGCTCGATCGCTCTCGGAAGCGTCGCTCCTGCTCGGGATGGAGGTGCGGCTCGCGTGTCCGGATGGATACCACGCCTCTGTCGAGGAACTCGAACGCCTCTCCAGGCTCGGTTCGGGGTCCGTCACCCAGAGCGCCGACCCGAGGGTGGCGGTTACGGGAGCCCACGCGGTTCATACCGATACGTGGGTGTCGATGGGCCAAGAGGACGACGCCGCTGTGCGCCGGGCGGCCTTCGCTGAGTACACCGTCGATGGAGCGCTCATGGAAGCGGCGGCCACTGAGGCGATCTTCATGCACTGCATGCCCGCCTATCGGGGCCTCGAGGTCACCGCTGAGGTCTTCGATGGTCCGAGGAGTCGGGTCATCGAGCAGGCTCACGACCGGATGCACGCGGCCCGCGGGCTGCTGGCTTACATGGCGGGCGCGCGATGAGCGCGAAGGCGCGCCGGCAGCAGGCGGTTACGCGACTCATCGAGGCCTCTGAAATCGTGAGTCAGTCCCAGCTCGTCGATCTGCTCTCGGCCGAGGGCATCTCGGCGACGCAGGCCACCGTGTCTCGTGATCTCGACGACATCGGGGCCATCAAGATCCGCTCATCGGCTGGACAGTCGGTTTATGCGCTCCCGGTGTTCGCCCCCGACCGTGTCGCTCCGCTTGATCAGCTGCGCCGGGTGATGGGCGAGTGGGTGGCCGAGGTGACCCATTCGGGTGCCATCGTTGTCGTGCGCACCCCGCCCGGTTGTGCCCATGTGGTCGCCTCCGCGCTCGATCGCAGTGGGGTGGAGGGTCTCATCGGAACCGTGGCCGGAGATGACACGATGCTCTGCGTGGCGTCGGAGGATGTGGGTGGGCGACGGCTAGCCGAGTCGCTGCGTGAACTGGCGGGCATCGATGAGGGGTCACCTCGATGAGCGGCTCGACGCTCTGGCACGGTCGGTTCGAAGGCGGCCCGGCTGAGGCGCTCATGGCCTACACAGTGAGCCTGCCCTTCGACCGGCGACTCGGTACCCAGGATGTCCGCGGTTCGAGGGCCCACGTTGCCGGTCTGATCCGCGCCGGGCTCATGTCCGCTGACGATGGGGAGCGGGTCATCGCGGCCCTCGACCAGGTGGAGACCGAGTTGGTGGCGGGAACTCTCGACTTTCTTCCCTCCGATGAGGACATTCACACCGCCGTCGAGCGGCGGGTCACCGAACTCGCCGGGGAGGCCGGAGCCCGACTCCACACCGCTCGAAGCCGTAACGATCAGGTCGCCACCGATCTCCGGCTCTGGACCCGCGAGGCGCTACTCGACGTCGTCGACGGCGTACTCGCCCTTCAAGGAGTGCTCGCGACTCGGGCAGGGGAGTCATTCGATATCACCCTGCCGGGATACACCCACCTTCAGCGTGCCCAATCGGTGTCGCTGGCGCATCATCTGATGGCGCATGCCTGGGCGCTCTCGCGCGACGTGGATCGGCTGCTCGCGACGGTCGCCCGGGCCGATGTGTCACCGCTGGGAGCGGGGGCGCTCGCCGGTACCTCACTGCCGATCGATCCAGAGTTCACGGCACGGGAACTTGGGTTCTCCTCCGTCTTCGAGAACTCCCTCGACGTGGTCGGCGATCGCGATTTCGTGGCCGAGGCGCTCTTCGATCTCGCGCTGCTCGGCGTCCACCTCTCGCGGATCGGCGAGGAGTGGGTGTTGTGGACGTCGGAGGAGTTCGGGTTCGCCGTCCTCGACGATGCGTACGCCACTGGCTCCTCGATGCTCCCGCAGAAGAAGAATGCCGATATCGCGGAACTGGCGAGGGGTAAGTCGGGTCGCCTGATCGGGCACCTCACCGGCCTTCTCGCGACGCTGAAGGGTCTTCCGCTCGCCTACAACCGCGACCTCCAAGAGGACAAGGAGCCGCTCTTCGACGCGGTGGATCAGATCGTGCTGGCCCTCACGGCGGTAGGCGGAATGATCGCGACGGCGAAATTCGTTCCGGAGGCGATGGCGCAGGCCTCCGGTGCCGAGGTGCTCGCCGCCACGGACCTCGCGGAGTTCCTGGTGCGTTCCGGTCGACCGTTCCGGGAGGCGCACGCCACGGTCGGCGCGTTGGTGCGTCGTCATCTCGCGGGGGAGGGTTCGCTGGCCGACATCGCAGCGGACGCGCTCGGTGAGGAGGTGCGCGGTTTCTTCGGAGGAGTGAACGGCGCCGCGATGCGGACCTCCCGGGGAGGCGGTTCGCCGGCGGCGGCTCGCGACCAGCATGCGCGATTGATGGCCCGCTTGCAGGCCGATGAATCGCGCCGCGGTGGGTGGTCGGGGTGAGCGATACCCGATTTCTCGCGGAGGTGTTGGTGACGATGCTCGTCATCATGGATCCGGTCGGGAACGTGCCGATTTTCCTCTCGGTGACCCGACGGCTCTCCGCCGGTGCACGGAACCGGGCCGCACTCGTCGCAGTGGTGACCGCGGCCGCCGTGATCGGGATCTTCGCCATCCTCGGACGCCAGGTGCTCGACTACCTCGACGTGTCGGTGCCCGCGCTCCAGGGGGCTGGAGGGTTGCTGCTGTTACTCGTCGCGCTCGAACTCCTCACGGGTTCTGATCGAGATGAGGCCGATGCCATCGATCCGGACGACCACGTCGGTGTCGCGATGGTGCCCCTCGGCACGCCGCTCCTCGCCGGACCGGGGGCCATCGTGGCGACCATCGTCTTCGTCGGTCGGGCGAATGACGCCGCCGACCGGGGACTGATCGCCCTCGCGATAGCGGGAGTGCTCCTCTCTCGGGTCTCCTCATCCGCGTTCTCCGCAACTCCGGCATCCTGCTCCTCAGCCGGATCGCCGGTCTGCTGCTCGCCGCGATCGCCGTGCAGATGCTCGCCGACGCGGTGATCGCGTTCGCCCGTCAGATTTGATCGCGCCCGCACCGCAGCCATCGGTGCGGCTGCGTCATGACGTCAGAGCTCCGTGACCTCGATCCAGCGGCCGTGGGGGTGCGCGATTCCAATCGTGCGTTCGGTGCGTCGCCCGCCCTTCCAATCGACCCGCCTGAGCACGGAGAGCGAGATATTGCCGTCAACCTCACCCCAGGGGAGTTCGGGCGTTTCGTTCGGCGCTTCCAAATAGACCCAGGCGAGGTCATCTCGAGTGCCGAGTCGATCGAGTTCCTCGACGTAGGCCACTCGCTCGGAGGGAGTGAAGTAGGTGAGGCTCCACGTGTTGATGACGACGGGACAGCAGCCCCTCGCCCTCGAGCGCCCGACGACATCGGAAAGCAACTCAACCCCACTGCCCGTGTGAATCTCGACCTCGTTCCGGTTAGCGGTGGCCACGGCGAGTGCCTCGCGGAGACGACCCACGCGTTCGGTCTGGTCGGGCCAGAGGCACGCGAGGAGCCAGCGGGCCTCGTCGGGGTCCGAGGGGTCGATCGGGTGTGGGTCAACTCCGATGCGATGCACGATCTGAGGGGGCGTGGCGTCGATGAGTTGCTCGACGGCGGCGCCTCGGACGAGACAGTCGAGTTCGGGTCCAGTGCCGGACAAGCGTCGTTCGCCTCCGGAGGTGTCGTGGTATCGGTAGGCGTAACGGTCGAGGTGGAGGTTGAGACCGGCGCTGGTTCCGATGTCGATAAGTCCGAGCGGCCCTCCGGTCCGGTCGTTGATCGGCCGAAGTGTGGGGAGGATCAGCGCCGCCCGCCCAACGTCGTTCGTCTGGGTGGTGCGCGAGCTGATGATGATCCTCAGCGCGTCGGCGTGTGAGGAGCAAAAGTCGGTGAAGTCCGGTACCGGGTCGTCGATCGAACCCTGCGGGTTGATCGTGCGGTAATGCCGGGCGAGGGGTTCGTCAGGATGTCCGAGTAGTCGGAAGTGGACCGCTGCGAGCAACAGGACGGGACGCCGCTGGGGCTCGGGAACCCCATCGAGCAGAGACAACACCTCGGGGTTGTCGGCCACACCGCGACAGATCGTGCCGTAGGTCGGGGCGGTGCGGGCGATCTCCTCCCCGAAGCGGATGAACGATGCCCCGATGTGATCGGTGCCTTCCGTCATGGCGGAACCGTAATCGGGGAGGGGTGGATCGAGGGGGCCGCATGGCAAGATCATGTGATGGATTTGATCTCCGAGCTCGAGGCCCGGGGCCTGGTGCACGACTCAACCGATCGCGCCACCCTCCGGGGTCGACTAGAGGCCGGCCCGATCGGCGTCTATGTCGGGTTCGATCCGACTGCCGACTCACTCCACGTCGGACACCTTCTCGGTCAGATCGGACTCCGTCGCTTCCAGGAGGCGGGCCATCGGGTGTTCCCGCTCGCCGGTGGTGCGACCGGAATGGTGGGAGATCCGAGCGGACGCTCCGAGGAGCGGAACCTGCTGACTCGCGAGGAACTCGAGCACAACGTCGTGGCCATCAAGGGTCAGCTCGCCCGGTTGCTCGACTTCGATTCATCGACAAATCCGGCGACCCTGGTTGACAACGCGGAGTGGACGGCGCCGATCGGCATGCTCGAGTTCCTCCGCGATGTCGGCAAGCACGTCACGATCGGCCAGATGCTCGCGAAGGACTCGGTCCGCTCTCGTCTGTCGGGTGACGCTGGGCTGTCGTACACCGAGTTCAGCTACATGTTGTTGCAGGCAAATGACTTTCGCCATCTGCACGATGCCCATGGGGTGGAGATGCAGATGGGTGGGAGCGATCAGTGGGGCAACATCACCGCGGGAATCGATCTGGTTCGTCGCACCTCAGGTGGTTCCGCTCACGGACTGACCTGGCCGCTCCTCACCAAGGCTGACGGCTCGAAGTTCGGCAAGACCGCGGATGGCGCAGTGTGGCTCGACGCTGTCCGTACCTCCCCCTACCGATTCCGCCAGTTCTGGCTGCAGACCGACGATGCCGATGTCCGAGACCGACTGTTGCGTTTCTCCCTCCGTTCGGTCGCCGAGGTCGAGGCCCTCGTGGC
>RFQQ01000002.1 GCA_009924875.1 Actinomycetota bacterium
GCGCTGCGCACGGCCTGACCAAGTCCGCCCGGGTCTGACTCGGCCTGATTCCGGGCCTGACTCTCGGCGATCGCCAGTGAGCGGGGTCCCGTCCCCCTGCCCGATCTTCGGGCGTTTGTTCCTCCCAACCCCTCGGTTTGCGCTTGGCGCTCAGGCCGATCCACGGCACTTCAGGGAACGTGGTGGGGCTATTTGGTGAAGAATGGTTGACATTGGTGAGGATTGGAGGCCATACTTCTGGAGCCGTCGGGTCCGCCTCCCGATGCGTGGCAGAGGCAGCCATCGAAAGCGGATGACAGGAAGGCGAGGGCACGGAAGGTGTTCGTCGGGGTCTACGACCGCAGCATCGACGACAACGGTCGCCTCTCGCTTCCGTCGTCGTTCCGCGGCGACCTCGGAGACCGGTGCTACGCCACCCTCGATCCACAGGGATGCGTCACCTTGAGGACCGCCGAGGTCTTCGAGGCCGAGGCCGCCGAGGTGATCGAGGCCGTGAAGCGCGATGAGGCTGCTGCGGGCGTTCGTCGTTCGCTTGCCACCAACACGACCGCCGTCGCTGTCGACAAGCAGGGTCGGCTCACACTCGATGACAAGGCCCGAGCGTTCGCGGGACTCACCGAGGCCGGCACCGCGATGATCGTCGGCAACCTCAACACGATCGAGCTCTGGCGCCCTTCCCGTTACGAGACCGTCGCCGCGGAGGACGACTACGAGGTCGCCCCGCGCGTGTGGAGGGACGAGTGAGCAACGCCGAGCGCTTCGAGCATGACCCGGTCATGCGCGACGAGATCGTCGAAGTCTTCGCCGACGTTCCCCCGGGGGTGGTTCTCGACGCGACCCTCGGTGGGGGAGGGCATGCCGAGGCCTTACTCGAGTCCCGCGCGGATCTCCAGGTGCTCGGCCTCGACCGCGACCGTGTCGCCCTGGAGGCGGCCGGAGCTCGCCTCGAGCGTTTCGGGGATCGCTTCTCCTCCGCCCATGCCCGCTTCGACTCCCTCCGCGAGGTGATGGAGGAGCGAGATGTCGCCGAGCTGAGCGGGGCGCTCTTCGACCTCGGCGTCTCGAGCCACCAGCTCGACAGCGCCGACCGCGGTTTCTCCTACCGCAACGACGGTCCGGTCGACATGCGTATGGACGCCTCCGCGGAGTGGTCGGCGGACGACGTGGTCAACGGCTACGACGAGTCCCGCCTCGCCGACGTCATCGAGCGTCACGGCGATGAGCGATTCGCCCGCCGGATCGCCCGGGCGATCGTCGCGGCTCGTCCCATCGAGCGCACCACCGATCTCGCCGCAGTCGTCACCGCCGCCATCCCGGCCCCGGCGCGACGCACCGGCGGTCATCCGGCGAAACGGACCTTCCAGGCGATCCGCATCGAAGTGAACGGCGAGCTCGACATCCTTCCGGACGCCATCGATCGCGCAGTCGATGCCGTGGCACCGGGCGGTCGTGTCGCGGTGTTGACGTACCACTCGGGCGAGGACCGCATCGTCAAGGACCGGTTCCGGGCCGCGACTGAGCGCTGTGTCTGCCCTCCCGAACTCCCGTGCGTGTGTGGGGCCGTTCAGACCGTTCGGTTGGTGCGCGGACATCGCAAGCGGCCCACCGACGCCGAGATCACTGAGAATCGCCGCGCGTCATCGGCGAGGCTACGGGTCGTCGAGCGGATGGCGCCGGAGACCGGGGTCCGCTGATGGCACTACCCCTCATCGATCTCGCGCGGGTCCGGCGGCCCCAGGGTCGGCCCTCACTCAACTTGGTGCAGGCCAGGGGGCGCGCCGCGCGGGTGATCATCATCGCCGTCGCCGCCGCCGCCCTCGGTATGGCGCTCATCGCGGTACTTCACACCCAGATCGCCGCCCGTCAGTACCAGATCGATCAACTCGACCGCCGGATCGCCTCGGCCAACGAGGACTTCGACGCGCTCCGGAGCATTCGCGCGGAACTCCGGTCGCCGACGCGCCTCGACACCGAGGGCCGACTCCTCGGCATGGAACCAGCCACCTCCAGCCGATTCCTGCCGATCGACCCGCAGGTCCTCGCCATCACCATCGCCCGGACCGGTATGTCCCCTGAGATCTCCCAAGCGCCGGACAACCTCGGACCGCTCGATCAGTTCCGACTGGTGAAGCGCGTGGGTGGGATGCAGCGATGAGTCGTCGTACTCCGCCGCCGCCCGCGGTTCGCCGTCGCACTCCGACGGTCGCCCCGAAGACCGGCCCGAAGCGCCGAGCGGGTGTCACCGTCCCGACGGCCCATCGGTCACGTCGACCGGTCGAGGCGGGCCCCCGGCTGCGGACGGACCGTCCGAGCCGCTCGCCCTGCCGCGACACTGACCGGTGGCGATTCCCGGCGCCGAATGCGGTTCGTGACCTTCATCATCTGCGCGCTGTTGCTCATCGTCGTGCTGAAGATTGCCGAACTCCAGACCGCTGGGGGAGCACCGCTCAGGGCCGCTGCGACCGACCAATGGACGCGCACGGCGACGATCAGCGCCGATCGGGGCACCATCTTCGACCGCAACGGCGAGGAACTCGCCGTGTCCATCCCGGCGAGCACGATCAGCATCAACCCGAAGCTCATCGACGACCCCTCCTCCACGCTCGCGGTATTGACCTCGGTGCTTGGGCTCGACGCCTCCGAGCAGGAGCGGCTGTGGGGCGAGATGATCTCGAAGGAGCGCGGGTTCGTCTACGTGCGCCGCCAGGTCGACGACGCACTCGGTGAGCAGCTCGCCGAACTCCGCCTCTCCGGCGTCAACGTCGACGCCGAGCCGCGCCGGGTGCTTCCCGGCGGCGACACCGGTCGGTCGGTCATTGGGCTCACGGACATCGATGGCATCGGCATCGCTGGCCTCGAGATGCAGTTCGACTCGATGCTCACCGGGGTCTCGGGTGAGCGCCAGCGCGAGGTGGCGCCAGGAGGTCGTTCGATCCCTGGAAGCGAGGTCGTCCTCTCGGCACCGGTTCCCGGCGACGACCTGATTCTCACCATCGATCGCTCCATCCAACATGCGTGCGAGTCCGCGCTCACCGCTCAGGTGAACCAGATCGGCGCGAAGGCCGGGCAGTGCATCGTGATGGACACCGACTCCGGTGATCTGCTCGCGATGGCGACCGTCAAGCGAGAGGCCGAGTCTGGCGAGGTCCGCATCACCTCGGGCAACCTCGCAGCGGTCGACTCCTACGAGCCGGGGTCGGTCGCCAAGGTGATCACCGTCGCTGCCGGGCTGAACGAAGGGGCCGTCACCGAGGACACCACCTTCATCGTTCCGTGGCGTCGCGAGTACGGCGAGGACCTGCTGAAGGACTCCCATGAGCACCCCGACGAGGAGATGACGGTCCGGCGGATCCTCGTTGAGTCGTCGAATATCGGCACGATCGACATCCAACAGGCCACCGGTCGGCCGACCCACTGGGACTACATGCGGCTCTTCGGGCTCGGATCGGTGTCGGCCCTTGGATTCCCGGGCGAGTCCGCCGGAATCCTCCACCACTGGACCGAGTTGCAGGGTTCCGAGCAGGTGACGGTGAGCTATGGCCAGGGTGTCGCCAGCACGGGCATCCAGCTGGTTTCGGCTGTCAACGTCATCGCCAACGACGGTCTCTACGTCGCTCCCCGGCTCGTACGCGCCACGGTCGATCGTGGGGGAGCGATCGAGCCGACCCCGGCTTCGGCCACCCACGAAGTAGTCACCCCCGCTGTCGCGGAGACCGTGCAGTCGATGATGGTCGACGTCATCTGCGCGGGCACCGGTTCTCGGGCCCGGGTCGACTCGTTCAACGTCGCTGGCAAGACCGGCACTGGCCTCAAGGCCCAGCCGAACGGTGGCTACCTCGACGAGAACGGGCGTTACGCGTACTACTCGAGTTTCGTCGGCTTCTTCCCCGCAGAGGACCCGCAGATCACGGTGCTCATCAGCATCGACGAGCCGCCAGCCGGCACGATCAACCGCTTCGGAGGCACGGCGGCCGCGCCGGTGTTCTCGCGACTCGTGCCGACGGTCGCCCACGAACTCGGACTGCAACCCCCCGACACACCGCCCACCTGCGAGCAGGCGTGATCGCCATGGCGACCGGTCTCGGTCTCGACGCGGTCGCCGGTCGCATCCCGGCCGGACTGCTCGTCTCGGTGGAGTCGGCGGGACTGGCGATCGACGCGGCCGCCGTGGTCGTCTCCGACGTCCATCACGACTCGCGAGAGGTGACGAAGGGCTCCTTGTTCGCCTGCCTCGTCGGCGCGCGTCACGACGGTCATGACCACGCCACCGATGCCGTCGAGCGGGGTGCGGTCGCCCTGCTCGTTGAGCGTCCCCTCGAGATCGCGGTGCCGCAGATCGTCGTCAAGGACACCCGAGCTGCCATGGCCCACGCCGCTATCTCCGTGCACGGGGAGCCAGCCACCCGCCTCCTCATGGTGGGGATCACCGGGACGAATGGCAAGACGACGGTCGCCCAACTGCTCGGCCAGGTGCTCTCGGCTACTGGTCATGACGTCGAGGTGATCGGAACGCTGAGTGGGCCGAGGACCACGCCGGAGTCGACCGACCTCCAACGGGGACTCGCACGGGCGGTCGCCGAAGGACGGACCGCGGTGGTCATGGAGGTCTCCTCCCATGCGCTGGTTCTCGAACGCGTCTCCGGTGTGCGGTTCGATCTCGCGGTGTTCACCAATCTCGGCCGCGATCACCTAGATCTGCATGGGACGACCGAGGAGTACTTCCGCGCGAAGGCGAGGCTCTTCGCGGCCGGGGCCTGCGAGCGCGCCTTGGTCAACGCTGACGATCTCCACGGTCGTCTGCTTCTCGACGGCGCGGCCGTGCCGACCCAAGCCTTCGGCCACGAGGAGGCGGCCGAGGTCGAGCTCGGTGTGACCTCCTTGTCGTTCACGTGGAGAGGCCTCGGGGTGGAACTTCCGATGGGAGGAGCGGTCAATCTGCTGAACGCCATCGCCGTACTGGACGCCGCGGTGCTGCTCGGTGTCTCCGAGGAACAGGCGGCCGCGGCTCTTGGTCGATGCTCGCCGGTGCCCGGACGGTTCGAGCCCGTTGTGTCCGCCGATCCCACCGCTCCGCTCGTCGTGGTCGATTACGCCCATACCCCGGACGCCCTTGAGCGACTGATCGAAGGGGCTCGTGAGGCTGCTCCCGAGGCGCGGTGCACCGTCGTCATCGGGTGCGGAGGGGAGCGGGACCGCGAGAAGCGACCCGAGATGGGACGCGCCGCTCTCGCCGCCGATCGCGTGGTCCTCACCTCGGATAACCCTCGGGGTGAACGACCTGAGGCGATCCTGTCGGACATGCTCTCGGGTATGTCGGAGTCCGAGCGAGCCGACGTGCTGGTGGAGGTGGACCGCGAGGCGGCGATCCGGCGGGCGATTCTCGACGCTGGCCCCGGTGAGATGGTGCTGATCGCCGGGAAAGGTCACGAGACCACCCAGGACAGCGCCGACGGCACTCGGCACTTCGACGATCGAGAGATCGCCCGCACCGCGCTCGAGGTGGATCGATGATCGCGATCATGATCGCCGGGGCCGTCTCAGCCCTCGTGTCGCTCCTCGGCACGCGTTTCCTGATCGTGTTCTTCCGCGCCCGTGGTCAGGGGCAGCCGATCCTGGTCGAGGACGACAAGACCCTCGGACTCGAGCACCACATGCCCAAGCAGGGCACCCCGACCATGGGGGGTCTCGCCATCATCGGGGCCGCCCTCATCGGCTGGATCGTCGCTCACGTTCGCGATCTCCCATTCTCCGATCAGGCGATGATCGTGTGGGTCGGGGTCCTGGCCATGGCCGCCATGGGCTTCGCCGACGACTGGATCAAGGTCCGTAAACGCCACAACCGCGGCATCTTCTGGAAGCAGAAGAACTATCTCACGATGCTCATGAGCATCGGCATGGCCTGGTGGCTCGTCGCTTCGACGGGCATCTCCGAAACCGTCAGCCTCACCCGGGCCGGCGACCTCGGCTTCGAGGTGCCGCAATTCGTCTGGATCCTGTGGGCGGGAATGCTCATCTGGGCGACGACCAATGCGGTGAATGTCACCGACGGGCTGGACGGTCTCGCTGGTGGTTCGGCGCTGATGGGTTTCGGCGCCTTCACCATCATTGGCTACTGGGCCTTTAGGAATCCCGACATCTACGAGGTGGTCAACCCGCTCGATATGGGCGTGCTCGCTGCCGCCTTCGGTGGCGCCTGTCTCGGCTTCCTCTGGTGGAACGCGGCTCCCGCGAGGATCTTCATGGGCGACGTCGGCGCACTCGGCATCGGCTCTGCCCTCGCCTTCTCGGCCCTCACCATGAACACCCACCTGCTCCTCGTGCTCATCTGCGGTATCAACGTGGTGGAGGCGGGTTCGGTCGCCGTCCAGATGGCGGTCTTCAAGGCCTCCGGTCGCCGCCGACGACTGTTCCGCATGTCGCCGATCCACCATCACTTCGAGCTCGGAGGTTGGCCCGAGACCACGGTGATCATTCGGTTCTGGCTGCTGGCCGCCGTATCGGTCGCCCTCGCGCTCGCGATCTTCATCGGCGACTTCACAAGGATCGCCGCCCGATGACGATCACCTCGCTGGTCCACGGCCTCGGAGTCGCCGGCGTCGCGACCGCGCGCGCCATGCAGCGGCTCGGGCATCGCGTCGTGGTCACCGATGACACGATCGATGAGGCGAAGGTGGCGGAAGCGACGCGGCTCGGCCTCGAGATCGATCAGCCGCCCGCCGACCTCGACCGTTTCGTCCGCGAGTTCGATCTGATCTCCCCGGCTCCGGGAGTCGCCGAGTCCCATCCCCTCATCCGGGCCGCTCGATCCGCTGACCGGCATATCGCGAGCGAGATCGAACTGGCGTGGATGTGGGAACGCGAACGAACTGGCGGGCCGCGACCGATGGTGGCCGTGACCGGCACCGATGGAAAGACGACCACCGTCTCGATGATCACCTCCATGCTCGAGGTGGCTGGGCGTCACCCGATCGCCTGCGGCAACACCGACACTCCGCTACTTGACGCACTCGAGCTTGATGTCGACGTCTACGTCGTCGAGTGCTCGAGCTTCCGCCTCGCCTTCACCGATGGATTCCGAGCTGAAGCGGCTATCTGGCTCAACCTCGCACCGGACCATCTGAACTGGCATGACTCGATGGCCAGCTACGAGGCGGCGAAGGCGCGAATCTTCAAGCAGCAGAGCGCGGGCGATGTGTCGATCGGCAACATCGACGATCCGGTCGTGCGCCGCCACCTCGCGGATTCGCCGGCACGGCAGGTGTCGGTCGGGGACGGCGGTGACTACCGCTGTGAGGCCGGAGCGCTCATCCATCCCGACGGTGTGATCATCGGGGCGGGGGAGATGCGGCGGAGTCTCCCGCATGACATTTCGAACGCCTTGGCCGCGGCGGCATCAGTGCTCGAGACGGGTCTCGCCTCGCCTGAGCAGGTGGCGCGGGCCCTCGCAGAATTTGAGGCGCCGGCCCATCGGATCTCGCTGGTCGGCCGGATCGATGGCATCCCCTGCTTCGACGACTCGAAGGCCACGACTCCCCACGCCGCCCTCGCCGCTATCCGCTCCTTCCCGAGCGCGGTGTTGATCGCCGGGGGCCGAAACAAGGATCTCGACCTCACGGTCCTCGCTGAGGCCGGCGATCACGTTCGCGCGGTCATCGCCATCGGTGAGGCGGCTCCGGAGATCGAGGCGGTGTTCGCTCCTCGGGTCCCCGTGCGGCGCGCGGAGTCGATGGAGTCGGCGGTGCGTGCGGCGCTCGGCGAGGTGCTCGAGGGCGATGTCGTCCTCCTGTCACCTGCCTGCGCGAGTTTCGACTGGTATCCGGCCGGGGGCTACGCCGCCCGGGGAGAGCACTTCGCCCGAGTGGTCGATGACCTCTCCCGGGCGGGAGTCGCGGTGAAGGGAGCATGACATGGGTCTCGCGCTGATCAAGGGGGACGATCTTGCCCGACGCCGACAAGCGGCGGTCGAGAAGGGCCGCCAGAGCGGTCGGGGGAGTCGACGTCACCAGAGCGGTACGGACCGTCAGGGTCTGGTGGGAGCGCTGCGACGCGAGCAACTCGACACTGCGCCGCTCAGCTACTACGCGATCATGGTGGTGGTCGCGGTCCTCGTCCTGCTCGGGCTGGTCATGCTGCTGTCGGCCTCGGCGGCGAAGAACGTCGGAGGTGATTCCTCGCCGTACTCGATGGTGCTTCGCCAGGTGATGTGGACGGCGCTCGGCATCCTCGGAATGGCCGTTGCCATGCGGGTGCCATACCGCTCGATCCGACCGTTGGCGGTCCCCGCGGCGATCATCGGCTTTGGGTTGATGGGTCTGCCGTTCGTCGATGGGGTGGGCAAGGAGGTCAACGACGCCCGGTCCTGGGTCAACCTCGGTCCGATCAGCTTCCAGCCATCGGAGATTCTGAAGATTCTGGTCATTGTTCTGGTCGCCGACATGGTCGCCCGTCGCGAGCGGTCCGTCGGTGACTGGAGAGTGATGGCTGTGCCCGTCGCCGGTCTCGGCGGGCTCGCCTCAGCGGCGTGCATGGCCCAGGGTGACGTCGGATCGGCCGTGGTGCTCATGGCCGTCGTCATGACGATGCTCCTCTTCTCGGGAGCGCCCCTGCGTCACATCGGCGCGATCGCCGGAGCAAGCGGGTTCGTCCTCCTCCTCGTCATCGTGGCCACCCCGCGTCGTTTCAACCGGTTCATCGCCTTCCTCGACGTCGAGGGCAACAAGGACTACCTCGCCTACCAGTCCTGGCAAGGTCTGCTCTCGATCGCCAACGGGGGGCTCACCGGCTCAGGTATCGGGGGAAGTCGATCGAAGCTCGGCTACCTGCCCCTCGCTCATAGCGACTTCATCTTCGCGATCGTGGCCGACGAACTCGGAATCGTCGGATCGATCGCCGTGATCGGTGGGTTCGGCATGCTCGTGTGGTTCGGCATCCAAGCAGCGCTCGCCGCCCCGGACCGCTTCGGTCAGATGCTCGCGGCGGGCATCGCCTCCTGGTTCGGACTCCAGACCCTCGTGAATGTTGGAGGGGTGGTCGCGATCATGCCGGTCACCGGCATCACCCTGCCGTTCTTCTCCTACGGAGGCTCGTCGATGTCGACCTCCCTCGTCGCCGCCGGCCTCCTGCTCAACGTGGCTCGCCGCGGGGTGTCGGACCGCTCCATGGCCCCAGCCACCGGACGCCGCCGGTCGACCAAGGCTCGCTGAGAGGCGCGCCATGACCAGGAGCCGACTGCTGGTCGCAGGGGGTGGCACGGCGGGGCATGTTCTGCCCGCGATGTCGGTCCTCGAGGCCGCGGTGGCTCGAGGACACCGACCCGAGGACCTGCACTACGTCGGATCGACCCGCGGGGTGGAAACCGAGATGGTGCCGCCGCTCGGCGTGCCGTTCACCTTCCTCCGCGTCGTCGGCTTGCAGCGACGCATGACCGCCGTCAACCTCCTCTTCCCGCTGCTCATGGTGGTGGCCGTACTCTCCGCGCTGCGGCTCCTGCGTCGTCGGCGACCCGGCGTGGTCGTGTCGGTCGGGGGCTACGCGAGTCTTCCGCCGGTCCTCGCTGCCCGTTTGCTGCGGATTCCCGTGGTCGTCGTCAGCTACGACCGGCGTCCCGGGCGGGCCAGTGCGGTCAGCGCACGGTTCGCGGCAGCGTCCGCAGTCGCGTTCCCCGACTCGAGCCTCCCGAAGGCGACATTCACTGGAGCACCCCTGCGCCGGGCGATCCTTGAGGTGGACCGGATCAACGGTCGCGAGGCTGCCCGCCGCCGACTCGGGGTCGAGGAGGATCGCTTCCTCATCGTCGCGCTGGGTGGATCGCTCGGATCGGCGGCGCTGAATGCGGCGGTCGCGTCGCTCGTGGAGGGTCGGATCGACGATCGTGGGCTCGGTGTGGTGCACCTCGCCGGTCGCCGCTTCGTTGAGGGCCTTCCCGCCGCGCGTGACGGATCCACCGGAATCTGGTACTCGCCGTCCGGATTCAGCGATGACATGGCGACCCTCTACGCGGCGGCCGATCTGGTGATCGGTCGGGGAGGGGCGAGCACGGTCCACGAGGTCGCGGCGGTCGGAGTCGCTTCGATCCTCGTTCCCTGGGACGGCGCGGCTGAGGACCACCAGCGGGAGAACGTTCGATGGCTGGCCGATGTCGGAGCGGCGATCGCCCTCGCCGAGAGCGACCTTGGGTCACTCGGAGTGCTCGTCGATGAGTTGCGCGGGACTCAGGATCGCCTCGACGGTCTCGCCTCGCGCGCCCGGGAGATGGGTGAGGTCAGTCGCTCGGGACGCCTTGCGGAACTGATCGACGCGGTGGCTGACGGTGACACCTAACGTGATCAGCGTGACCGGACAGCGCCTGCCGACCGTGGTCCCCGACCTCTCCGCACCGCGTCGGATCCACGTCGTCGGTGTCGGTGGACCCGGAATGAGCGCCGTCGCGATCACCCTCGCGGGAATGGGCCATCAGGTGTCGGGCAGCGACATCCGCGAACGTCAGGTGCTCGAGCGGCTGCGCGCCGCGGGAGTGACGGTGCACATCGGTCACGACCGACGGCATGTGCACGACTGCGAGGTGGTGACGGCCTCAACCGCGATACCCGCGGACCTGAACGAACTCGATGAGGCCCGTCGACGGGGGATCACGGTGACCTCCCGGGCGGGCATCCTGGCCGCGATCTGCGCGAGGACTGGCGCTCTTGCCGTCGCTGGCACACACGGCAAGACGACGACCTCCTCGATGCTCATGCTCATGCTGGCGGCCGGAGGTCGCCGGCCCGGCTTCATCATCGGTGGCGACGTCGCCGACGTCGGCACCGGCGCCGAGTGGACGGGATCGGAGTGGTTCGTCGTCGAAGCGGACGAGAGCGACGGCACGCACAGCCACTTGCCACTTGTCGGAACCGTGCTCACCAACATCGATCGCGATCATCTCGACCACTTCGGGTCGTTCGATTCACTGGTCGCAAGCTTCTCGGAGTACCTCGACCGCGTCGAGGGACCCCGGGTGGTGTGCATCGACGATCCGGTCGCCGAGCCCCTCGCCCGGCGGACTGATTGCGTTTCGTACGGTCTCGGCGTCGATGCCCGGTATCAGGTTGTCGATGTCGCTGCCACAGCCGGACGGCAGGACTTCGCGATTGAGCACCCGGGGGGCCGTACCGAGGTTCGGCTACCGCTTCGGGGAATCCATAACGCGGTGAACGCCACCGGCGCCTTCGCCCTCGCCGTGGAGACCGGGGTCGACCCGGATGCGGCGGCCAGCGCGTTGAGCAGCTTCGGTGGTGTGGCCCGTCGATTCGATATCCGGGCGGTCGATGGAGGGGCGACCTTTGTCGACGACTACGCCCACCTCCCCGCGGAGATCGCAGCGGTGCTGGCTGCGGCGCGCCACTCCGGCGACGGGTGGCGTCGGGTGATCGCCGTGTTCCAGCCCAACCGGTTCAACCGGATGGCCGAGATCTGGCAGGACTACGCACGCTGCTTCACCGATGCCGACCTCGTGGTCTTGACCGACATCTACTCCTCGGGCACCACGCCGATCCCCGGGGTGACCGGGAAGCTGGTGGTCAACGCCGTCACGGAGGCCGATCCGATGAGGCGGGTGGTGTGGATGCGGCAGCGAGAGGACCTCGTTCGGTTTTTGGCCTCTGAGGTTGGCGACGGGGACGTCTGCATCTCGATGGGATGCGGTGACATCGCCTCGCTGCCCGACGAGGTTGTCGAAGCCCGACTCAGAAGCGGGCGGGGCTCCGCGGCGTGATGGATGCGGGTGCGCTCGCTCGCTCGCTGTCCGTTGTCGACGGGGTCAACGTCGAACGCGACCGCCCCCTCGGCGAACTGACGACCTATCGAATCGGTGGCTCGGCGACACTGCTGGTCGCCGTTGAGAGTGTGACCGCGCTGGTTGAGGTCGGAGCGATCTTGGCTGCCGCCGAGGCGCCGATCGTGGTACTCGGCCGCGGCTCCAACGTTCTCGTCTCCGACGATGGTTTCCACGGGGTCGTGCTTCGACTCGTCGGCGACTTCGAGACGATCACGATCCCTACCGTTGAGTCGGATGCGGCGGTGCGAGTCATCGCCGGATCAGCCGCGCCGCTCCCGGTGGTCGCGCGACGGACCGCGGCTGCCGGGCTGACTGGATTCGAGTGGGCAGTCGGCGTGCCGGGCACCATCGGCGGCGCAGTCAGGATGAACGCGGGTGGCCACGGTTCCGATATGGCTGCCTCAATCTCAGGTGCATCGGTGCTCAACCTTGGTGATGTGCCCCGCGCGCTCGGCGTCGCCGATCTCGACTTCGGGTTCCGCCGGTCAGGGATCGGTCCGGCCGAGGTGGTCGTCGACGCGACCCTCGTGCTGCGGCCATGCCCCGCCGATCGGGCGGAAGCCGAGATCGACGAGATCGTCCGATGGCGGCGCGAGCACCAGCCGGGCGGCCAGAACTGCGGGTCCGTCTTCGTCAACCCGGTGCCCGGCGAGGTGTCGGCCGGAGCGCTCATCGACTCGATCGGGCTCCGAGGCGTCCGGCAAGGGACCGCCGCGATCTCGGACAAACACGCGAACTTCATCCTGTCTGAGCCCGGGGGCGCCGCCTCGGACGTGGTGCGTCTCATGGCCCGAGTCCGGGCCGAGGTCATGGAACGTACGGGTCACGACCTGCGCTCCGAGGTTCGGCTCCTTGGTTTCGACGAGTCCATCGCCGAGGCCGCCGGTGCCCGGCCGGCGACATCTGAGGGTCACTAGGTTTCGACCATGGCCGACCGGGATCCCGACCAGCCCTCTGGGCTTCGACGGGTGCTGTCGATCGTCGACGACGACGGGCCCGACTCGGTGTACCTCGACGGTGATCTCGATCCTAGAGGCGCCAAACATCGGGTGGTCATCGTCGACGACGCCGGCGACGGGCAGCCCCGAGTGACCCGATCTGCTGCCGAGAGCCGTCTCCGGGCCCGAAGGATCGCGGTGAACCGCCAGGCGGGCCGTCGGCGCCTCCGACGCCTGCTGGTGCTCGTCGCCCTCCTGCTCGTCGCGGTCGGCGTTCTCGCATCCCTCGGCTCCTCCTCGTTCGGAGTTCGCGAGTCCGACGTCCGTGTGTCGGGCAACGTGTACACCGACCAGGTGGCGCTCCGAGCGGCCATTGACTCGGTGGTGGGCACCCCGGTCATCCTCGTTGACACCGAGGCCCTCGAACTCACCATTGAGGCCATCCCGTGGGTCGACGAGGCGACCGTTCGTACCGACCTGCCGTACGGGCTGGTGATCGACATCTCCGAACGGGAACCGGTGCTCTCCTATCCCGGGCCCGACAACCTGTTCCGAGTGCTGGACGGGGATGGCCGCGTCCTCGACGTGATCGATGGATGGCCCTTTGAATACCTCCTGCTTGTAGGTGTGGAGCCACCAGCGCTGTCGGCCGGCCAGTTCGCGCCTCCCGGCTACGTGGGCGCCGCGACCCTCGGCCGGACCCTGACCGGCTCGATTCTCGACCGCGTGGCACTCATCCAAGTTGACGAGGCCGGCAACGATCTTGTGGTCGTTCTCGACGACGACACGGAGATCAGGTTCGGCGCGGCTCGAGACCTCTTCGCCAAGCTCGTCCGGTTGGAGACGGTGTACGCCTCAGGGGCTGCTTCGACGGCGTCGGTGATCGACGTGTCGACGGACGAGGTGACGATCCGCTGACCTGCGCTAGCATCCGTCCAGCCCCGGCTCGGTCCGCGTCAGCGGATCCGGCAACTGGCTGGGACATTGAACCCATGATGCGACAGAGACGACTTCGCGACCACACCCCGCGGGCTTTCGGGCGGACAGCGATGGAAGGGACCCCGAGATGAACGGTGCGCCTCAGAACTACCTTGCAGTGATCAAGGTCATCGGAGTCGGTGGCGGCGGCGTCAACGCTGTGAACCGGATGATCGACGCGGGACTGCGCGGGGTCGAGTTCATCGCGGTCAATACCGACGCCCAGGCCCTGCTGATGAGCGACGCCGACGTGAAACTCGACATCGGCCGCGAACTGACCCGGGGCCTCGGCGCCGGAAGTGATCCGGAAGTTGGTCGGAGCGCCGCCGAGGCGCACGCCGATGAGATCGCCGAGATGGTCAAGGGCGCCGACATGGTCTTCATTACCGCTGGTGAGGGCGGTGGCACCGGCACCGGGGCCTCTCCTGTGATCGCGGAAATCGCGCGCGAGGCGGGGGCGCTCACCATCGGCGTGGTGACTCGCCCGTTCTCCTTCGAAGGCCGCCGCCGCTCGGTGACCGCCGATGCTGGTGTCCAGCGACTCAAGGAGAAGGTGGACACGCTGATCGTCATCCCGAATGACCGACTCCTCTCGGTCGCGAACGAGAAGACCAGCGTCACGGCGGCGTTCAATATCGCCAACGAGGTGTTGCTGCAGGGCGTGTCGGGTATCACGAACCTGCTCACCATTCCCGGCCTCATCAACACCGACTTCGCCGACGTGAAGATGGTGCTCGCCAACGCCGGATCGGCGCTGATGGGCATCGGCGAGGCCTCCGGCGAGGACCGCGCGGTGAGCGCCGCCAAGTCGGCGATCTCCTCGCCGCTGCTCGAGTCGGCGATCGACGGCGCCCGTGGCGTGCTCCTCAACATCACCGGGCCGTCGAGCATGGGCCTGAGATGAACGCCGCCGCGGAGATCATCCACGGTGTCGCCCACCCGGACGCCAACATCATCTTCGGAACCGTGATCGATGACGAGATCGGCGATTCTCTCCGGATCACGGTGATCGCGGCGGGCTTCGACCGCGTCGAGTCGGGCGGGTCGACGCTCACCGAGCGCCCCTCATCGCGTCTCTCCGATCTCTTCGGGTCGGATAGCGACGACGAGGACGACGACGGGTTCGACGTCCCCGAGTTCCTTCGCTGACATCGTGCCCCCCGGTCCCGCGCCGGTGGACCCCGCCGCGGTAGCCGACCGCCTCGCCGAGGTCAGGGAGCGAATCACCTCGGCTGGTGGCAACCGAGTCGCGGTGGTCGCAGTCACCAAGTCGTTCCCGCCTGAGGCGGTAGCCGCCGCGGTGGCCGCCGGAGCCGACGCGATCGGCGAGAACTACGCCCAGGAGCTCGACGCGAAGGCCGCCGCGGTGGCCGAGGCCGCCGAGGCTGGCTGTCCGGTCCACTTCATCGGGCAACTCCAGTCCAACAAGGTCAAGACCGTCGCCCGGCACGTCGGCGTCATTCAGTCCGTCGACCGGCCCTCCCTCATCGTCGAGATCGCACGTCGGGCCCCGGGACTCGAGGTCATGATCCAGGTGTCGCCGGCCGACGAACCCGGCAAGGGCGGATGCGATCCGGCCGGGGTGCCGGCCCTGGTCGAGACCGCCCGAGAGGCGGGGCTCGGGGTGCTCGGTCTGATGTGCGTCGCGCCGACCGTCGGCGGTGTCTCGGCGGCCGCACCGCATTTCGCGATGACGCGATCGCTGGTTGATCACCTTGGTCTCGAGCACTGCTCGATGGGTATGTCCGCGGATCTAGAGATCGCCGTAGGGGAGGGATCCACCATGGTTCGCATCGGCTCGGCGCTCTTCGGCTCTCGCGGCTAATCGTGGGTGCCCCGTCGCATCGGTGCCGGTGAACTAGCGTTCGGCCCGAGGAGGAGCGCCAGATGTCGATGTGGAAGAAGACGATGGACTATCTCGGGCTCGGACCCGATGAGGCCTACGACGACTACGAGGACGATGACGTCGACGAGCGCGCCGAGTTCGACAGCGTCGACGAGGAGGAGGTCGTCACTACGACCCGGCCGGTGTTCCCGTCGCGTGGCGACACCGGGCCGATCCGGCGTCCGAGCGGGGAGGACCCTTCGGTCAAGGTGCGCACCGTTCGACCCTCTCCTCGCAACGCCGATCCGGTGACCGTTCGACCGCGAGGATTCGAGCAGGCCCAAGAGGTCGCCGACGCGTTCAAAGTCGGTCAGCCGGTCATCATGAATCTCGAGGGGTCCGATCGTGAGATCGCCCGACGTCTGATCGACTTCGCGAGCGGGCTCTGCTACGCCCTTGACGGCACGATGGAGAAGATCGCCAACGGCGTCTACCTGCTCAAGCCGTCCAATCACCCGGGCGGCGCCTGAGCCGAACCCCTGAGTGGGTGTCGAACCCACCGGTAGCATTCGGCGGGCCGTAACGACGGCCGAATGAGCGATCAACGTGAAGTACCCCGACGTCCCCCCGCAGCCTGACCTGCCTTCCCTCGAGGGAGAGGTGCTCGCCGAATGGGAGCGCGACGACACCTTCCGACGCTCGGTGAATGCTCGCGACGCTGGCGCCGATGGGGAGAACGAGTTCGTCTTCTACGACGGCCCCCCGTTCGCCAACGGCCTGCCCCATTACGGCCACCTGCTCACCGGCTACGTGAAGGACGCGATCCCTCGGTATCAAACGATGCGGGGGCGCCGGGTTGAGCGCCGATTTGGGTGGGACTGCCATGGTCTTCCTGCTGAAGTCCAAGCCGAGAAGGAACTTGGCATCTCGGGCCACCCCGAGATCTCGGCCTTCGGCATCGACCGCTTCAACGACGCCTGTCGAACGAGCGTGTTGCAGTACACCAACGAATGGCGGGCCTACGTCAACCGACAGGCGCGCTGGGTGGACTTCGACAACGACTATAAGACCCTCGACCTCGACTACATGGAAAGCGTCATGTGGGCGTTCCGCCAGCTCTGGGATAAGGGCCTCATCTACGAGGGATTCCGAGTGCTCGCGTACTGCTGGCGCTGCGAGACACCGCTGAGCAATACCGAGACTCGCATGGACGACGTCTACCGCGACCGGCAGGACCCTGCCGTCACCGTCTGGTTCCGCCTCGAGACCGGCGAGCGCATCCTCGCGTGGACCACGACACCGTGGACCCTGCCGTCGAATCTGGCCCTCGCCGTCGGCCCGGAGATCGAGTACTCGGTCGTCGAGCTTGAGGGCGAGCGGTACATCATCGCCTCGGCCCGGCTCGAGGCCTACGCCGCTCAACTCGAGGGGGGAGAGGTAGTCCAGACCGTCCTCGGCTCCGAACTCGTCGGGCGCGCCTACACGCCGGTCTTCGACTTCCTCGCCGACACCGAGAACGCCTTCCGAGTGCTGCCCGGAGAGTTCGTCACCACGGAGGACGGCACGGGCGTGGTGCACATGGCCCCGGGATTCGGCGAGGAGGACCAGACCGTCTGCTCAGCCGCCGGTATCCCGACGATCTGCCCCATGGATGAGCGGGGCCGGTACACCGCGGAGATCTCCCGTTGGGTTGGAACGCACGTCTTCGAGGCGAACCCGGAGGTGATCAGGGCGCTCAAGGAGATTGGGGCGCTCGTCCGACACGACAGTTACGACCACGCCTATCCGCATTGCTGGCGCTGCGCCGAGCCGCTCGTATACCGCGCGATCTCATCGTGGTTCGTCGAGGTGACCCGGATCCGCGATCGGATGGTGGAGCTGAACGGCAGCATCAACTGGGTGCCCTCCCATGTGAAGGAGGGCAGCTTCGGTAAGTGGCTGGCGAACGCGCGTGACTGGTCGATCTCGAGGAACCGCTTCTGGGGATCCCCGATCCCGGTCTGGGTCAGTGACGATCCGGCCTATCCGCGCACCGATGTCTACGGCTCGATCGCCGAACTCGAAGCCGACTTCGGTGTGGAGGTGCGCGATCTCCACCGCCCGGTCATCGACCAGCTGGTTCGAGCGAATCCTGATGATCCGACCGGTCGCTCCATGATGCGGCGCGTCCCCGAGGTGCTCGACTGCTGGTTCGAGTCGGGATCGATGCCCTTCGCCCAGGTCCACTACCCCTTCGAGAACGCGGAGTGGTTCGAGCACCACTATCCCGGTGACTTCATCGTGGAGTACCTCGGCCAGACTCGCGGGTGGTTCTACACGATGCACGTCCTCGCGACCGCGCTGTTCGATCGTCCGGCATTCGAGAACTGCGTGAGCCACGGAATCGTGCTCGGTGACGATGGCTCCAAGATGTCGAAGTCGCTGCGGAACTATCCGGATCCGAATCAGATGTTCGACGCACACGGCTCGGATGCGATGCGCTGGTACCTGCTGTCGTCCCCGATCCTGAGGGGTCTGGACTTCTCGGTATCGGAGACCGGAATCCGAGACACCGTGCGACGCGTGGTGCTGCCGTTCTGGAACGCCTATTACTTCCTCACGCTCTACGCCCGCGCGGCCGGGCTCGAGGGGGTTGAGCGAACCGATCAAACCGATGTCCTCGACCGGTACCTGCTCGGAGAACTGAACCGTCTCGTGGCCGAATCGACCACCGCGCTCGACGCCTATGACCTCTACGGTGCGTGCGAGACGGTGGAGCGATTCCTCGACACGCTCACCAACTGGTACATCCGTCGTAGCCGAGAGCGGTTCTGGGAGGGCAATCAGGACGCGATCGACACCCTGCACACGGCGATGGTGACGCTCTGTCGGGTCGCCGCGCCGCTGCTGCCACTTATCGCCGAGCACATCCACCAGGGGTTGACCGGCGCGGACAGCGTGCACCTTCTCGACTGGCCAAATGCCGAGGGGTTCCCGGTTGACGAGGAGCTGGCCCGGGGGATGGCGCTCGTCCGAGACGCCTGCTCGACACTGCTGTCTCTTCGCAAGGCCGAGGGGCTCCGCGTCCGCCTGCCACTCGCCTCGGCGACGGTCGCGACGCCGGACGCAGCAGCACTCGGCCCGCATCTGGCGATCATCCGTGATGAGCTCAATCTCAAAGACATCTTCCTCACGGACGATGTCGCCGCGCACGGTCGGAGGGAACTCGTTCTGAATCCGAAGGCGCTCGGCCCGCGACTCGGGGGCGCCACCCAAGAGGTCATCGGCGCTCACAAACGCGGGGACTGGTCGGAGACACCGACGGGCGTTCGAGTGGGTGGCCATGATCTCGAACCAGGGGAGTTCGACTTCCGATTGGTGTCGGCCGCTGATGGTGCGGCGGCCACGCTTCCCCGTGACGGGGGCATCGTCGTGCTCGATACCAACGTCACCCCCGAGCTTGAGATCGAGGGAGTGGCGCGTGACCTCATCCGCAGAGTCCAGCAGGAGCGCCGCGAGGCGGGGCTGGATGTGAGTGACCGGATCCGCTTGACCGTCTCCGGACCCGAGGAGGTGCTCGTGGCACTCGAGGCCCATCGGGATCTGGTCGCCGGAGAG
Source organism: Actinomycetota bacterium (assembly GCA_009924875.1). Classification (GTDB taxonomy): domain Bacteria; phylum Actinomycetota; class Acidimicrobiia; order Acidimicrobiales; family Ilumatobacteraceae; genus Casp-actino5. The sequence continues at coordinate 19,151 of RFQQ01000002.1, forward strand.
ACCTTGGCCCTCCAGGTCGCCGCAGCAGGCACCGCTGATGACCTGGTCGTCGCCGTGGAGCGTGTCTCCGCGGGGTGACCGCCGTGGCCGACTCGACGGCCGGCGATAGTGTTCCCCGACCAACGACGGGAGGTCCACCATGGCCGCGAAGAAGTCAACCGCGAAGAAGCCGGCAGCCAAGAAGGCCGCGCCGAAGAAGGTCGTGAAGAAGGCCGCGCCGAAGAAGCCGGCAGCCAAGAAGGCCGCGCCGAAGAAGGTCGTGAAGAAGGCTGTCGCGAAGAAGGTTGCGAAGGCTGCGCCGAAGAAGGCTGTGACGAAGAAGGCTGCGCCGAAGAAGGCTGTGACGAAGAAGGCTGTGACGAAGAAGGCTGTCGCGAAGAAGGTCGCGAAGGCTGCGCCGAAGAAGGCTGTGACGAAGAAGGCTGTGACGAAGAAGCCGGCAGCCAAGAAGGCTGTCGCTAAGAAGGTCGCGAAGGCTGCGCCGAAGAAGCCGGCGGCAAAGAAGGCTGCTCCGCAGCAGGTTGCGACGAAGGCGGCACCCAAGAAGCTCGCGCCGAAGAAGGCCGCGCCGAAGAAATCAGCTCCTCCGAAGAAGGTCGGGCCCGAGTTCCCCAAAGTGCGCGGCGTGTCAAAGGACGGCATTGCCTACACCAAGGAATTCGATGTCCGGTTCCTCAAGGCTCAACGAGCCCTGCTGCACGAGGAGCGCGAACGACTCGTCGGCCAAGCGGATCGCCTAGAGCATGATGCCCAAGAGCTCATCGACGAGGCAGAGATGGGTGATGTGCAATTCGACGACGAAGGCGGCGAGGGCGACACGATGGTTGTTGAACGCGAACGCGATCTCGCGTTGAGTGCTCAGGCACGGGAGGCAGTCGCTGAGATTGATGCCGCGCTCGAGCGGATCTCCTCCGGCCGCTACGGCTTCTCGCTCGTGTCGGCGCGACCAATCCCGAGGGAGCGGCTCGAAGCCATCCCGTGGGCGACGGAACTGGTCGAGGAGAAGGTCGGCGGTATCGGAAGGTGAGTCGCGACGGGCGGGCCGGTCGTCGCCTCGCCCTGCCGATCGGCGCCGCGGTGGTCCTCGTCGACCAGGGCGCCAAGCAGTGGGCGCTCGGACGGTTGAGTCAGGGTCGGACCATCGATCTCGTCTGGACGTTGCGGTTCCGACTGACCTTCAACGAGGGGATGGCTTTCGGTGCCGGGCAAGGTCTCGGTGTCGTCATCGGACTCCTCGCCGCGGTGATCATCGTGCTCCTCCTCCGTCAGACCTCGCGAGTCATGCCATCGACCCAAGCAGTGGCGCTCGGCCTCATCATGGGTGGCGCGGCTGGCAACCTCATCGACCGCCTCGCGCGCGATGGCGGACTGCTGAGGGGGGCGGTGGTGGATTTCATTGATCTCCAATGGTTCCCGGTCTTCAACATCGCTGATGCCGCGATCAACATCGGCGCAGTGCTGCTCGTTCTTACTCTCGCGCTCGAGGCGCGGACCGCTGAGCGCGAGAGCGCCCGATGATTGAGGAAACGGTTCCCGCCGCGCTCGCCGGTGAGCGCCTCGACCGGATCGTCGCGCTCGTTCTCGACGTGTCGAGATCGGTCGCCCAGGGCGTCGTGGACTCCGGCGGCGTCACTGTGGACGGCGCCGTCGAGACGGTCGGTCGACTGCGACTCGAGGAAGGGCAGCACGTGACCGTCGATGAGTCACACCTGCCCGGAGCAGAACTTCCGGCACCCGATCCTGAGATCGAGTTCGGAGTCGTGCACGTCGACGAATGGATCGTTGTCGTCGACAAGCCGGCGGGCCTCGTGGTCCATCCCGGCGCGGGTAATCCCGACGGAACGCTCGTCAACGGCCTCCTAGCTGCCTACCCCGACTTGGCCGAGGTCGGCGACCCGGTGAGGCCGGGCATCGTGCACCGTCTCGACGCGGGAAGCACGGGTCTGCTCGTGGTGGCTCGCACCGAGGAGGCCCGAGAGGCCCTCATTGATCAGTTCGTCGATCACTCCGCCGGACGCACCTACATGGCGCTGGTCTGGGGGCGCCCGGAGGCTCCCCACGGGGTCATCGACGCGCCGATCGGACGATCACAGCGCGATCCGATGCGCATGGCGGTGGTCGCCGACGGTCGCGGCGCGAGAACCGAGTACGAGGTACTGCAGTCCTACGACGACCGGGGTGAGCCGACCCTTCTCGAGTGTCGGCTCGAGACGGGCAGGACCCATCAGATCCGGGTTCACCTGTCGTCGATCGGGCATCCGCTGATCGGCGACCCCTGGTACGGGCAGCGACGTCCGACCCTCGGGCTCGAACGGCCCTTCCTCCACGCGAGCCGACTCGAGCTCACCCATCCGGGCACGGGGGAGCGCGTCGTCTTCGAGAGCGAACTCCCGGCGGACCTACGCGGCATTCTCGACACGTTGACGCCGACCTGACCTGGAGCTGCGGTCAACTCAGTCGTTGGCTGCCGGCCACGGGGCGGCGCCTCGGGCCATGTCAACGATCGAAGCGAGCGTGTATCCGTCGAGATGGGAGCGCATCGTCTCACCCGCGACCTGCCAGATCGCGAGCAGTACGCATTGGCCCTCGTGATCGCAGGCTCCGTCAGCGTGCGGTTCCCCGAAGTCGCCGAGCGTGATCGGACCGTCAACCGCCGAGAGGATCTCGCTCAGTCCGATCGCCCCGGGATCGCGAGCCAGCACATACCCGCCGCCAACTCCGCGCTTCGACCGGACGATGCCGGCCCCCTTCAGCGCGAGGAGAATCTGCTCGAGATATGGCTGAGGGAGCGCTGTTCGCTCCGCGATGTCCCGCACTGAGGTCGGGCTGGAGGGGTCCTCGCGAAGGGCCAATGACAGCAGCGCGCGACAGGCGTAATCACCCCGCGTCGACACTCGCACGAGGCCATCGTAGGAGGTTGGCGGCGGTACCGTTGACTCCCGGCGGTCCGCGACGTCCGCCACTCGTCATCAGCCATGAACACCCCTGCGACTCCAGTCCTGCCTGACTACGGCGGCGCGTGTCTCGATGGCATCATGCCCGCGCTCACCGGATCGGTGGGACGCCCCGATTGGGCACCCGAGGTTCTCGATGGTGCTCGGGCGGTCGTCCTGCTCGTGCTCGACGGTCTCGGGTGGTGCCAACTCGAGGACCGTCGCGCGTGGTTGCCGAATCTCGCTTCGCTCGAGGGACGAGCGATCACCTCGGTCGCTCCGAGCACCACCGCGACGGCGCTCACCTCGATCGCGACGGGTCTCACCCCTGGTGAGCACGGCATCGTCGGCTACCGAATGATGGTCGGCGGTTCGATTTTGAACTCGCTTCGGTGGTACGGCCCAACAGGCGATCGCCGATTCGACGCCCCGCCGGCGGAAATCCAACCGCACCCGCCGTTCCTTGGTGCTCGGTTGCCGATCGTTACGCCGAGCGAACTCATCGGGTCGGCCTTCTCCGAGGCGCATCTCCGAGGCGGGGAGCCGGTTGGCTGGCGCGCGTCCTCGTCGATTCCGGTCCTGGTGCGTCAGTTGGTCGATGCTGGCCGGCCGTTGGTCTACGCCTATTACGCCGGGGTGGACAAGATCGCTCACGAACGCGGTCTTGGGGAGTTCTATGACGCGGAACTCCGCGACGCTGATCGACTCGTCGGAGATCTCCTCGACATTCTCGACGCCGACACCGCCCTCGTCGTCACCGCCGACCATGGACAGGTTGAGGTCGGTGATCGCATCATCGAACCCTCGCGAGAACTACTCGGATTCACGTCGGGCCAGTCGGGGGAGGGTCGGATGCGGTGGTTCCACGCTCGCCGGGGCGCCGACAGCGACTTGCTCGATGCGGTGACGGACGAACTGGGGAGCACCGGCTGGGTCCGCACAATTGACGAGGTCATCGCCGAGGGATGGTTCGGTAGGAGGGTTCCTCCGCCGGTGCGATCGCGCCTCGGCGATGTGGTGGTCGCCGCCCGCGCACCGGTGAGCTACCACGACCCGGACGACAGCGGACCGTTCGAGTTGATCTGCCGGCACGGTTCGCTTACCCCCGAGGAGATGCTCGTACCGTTGGTGGCGGCCCGAGGGCGCGCTTGAGCGGCGAGAACGGAGGATCCGATGGATGAGAACGGTGGAACCGAGTTGGTGTCCGGCGGAGGAGAGGACACCGAGGTGCCCGACACGGGTTCGGTGACCGAGCCGGCCAAGGTCATGAGGATCGGCTCGATGGTCAAGCAGCTCCTTGAGGAGGTGCGTCAAGCCCCGCTCGATGAGGCGAGCCGTGAGCGGTTGGCCGAGGTGTATGAGCGATCGATCGTGGAGTTATCCGAGGCGCTCTCCTCTGATCTCCAAGACGAATTACGGATTTTGACTCTTCCCTTCGAGGAGGGGGAGGTGCCCTCCGAAGGTGAGCTCCGGGTCGCGCAGGCCCAATTGGTCGGCTGGCTCGAGGGGCTCTTCCACGGGATTCAGGCGACGCTGTTCGCGCAGCAACTCGCCGCGCGACAGCAACTCGAGCAGATTCGGCAGTTGCCCCAGGCCCCATCAGATCGGCCCGGAACGTACCTCTGAACGCTCCGGCGGGCGCCGGAAACGGTGCTGGACACCTCTGATAGGTTCGACGAACCACATTCATGTGATTCGTCCCGTCCGCCTCGATCATCCGCAACCGATACGTGCCTGACTCCTTCACTCATCTCCATGTCCACACCGAGTTCTCGATGCTCGATGGCGCGTCTCGGATCGATGATGTCGTCGCGAAGGCGCTGGAGGACGGCCAGCCCGCTCTCGGGATCACCGACCACGGCAACATGTACGGGACGCTCGAGTTCTACAAGGAGTGTCGGGCACGCGGGATCAAGCCGATCATCGGGACCGAGGCCTACATGGCCCATGAGAGTCGCCATGAGCGGCCGGCGCGCCGTGGTCGGATGGACGACTCCGGTGGCGACACCGACGGTGGTCACAAGCTCTACTACCACTTGACGCTGCTCGCCGAGAACGACATCGGCTACCGGAACCTCATCCAACTATCCAGTCTGGCGTTCCTCGAGGGCTACTACTACAAGCCTCGCATCGACTGGGAACTCCTTGAGCGCTACTCCGGCGGCTTGATCGCCACGACCGGATGCCTCGGTGGTCAGGTGCTTCAGACCTTGCTGCGCGGCGACTATGACGGCGCGCTCGCCAAGGCGGCCCGCCTTCAGGACATCTTCGGCCGCGACAACCTGTTCGTGGAGCTCCAAGATCACGGCATCCCCGATCAGAAGGCGACGAATCCACAGCTGATCGAGATCGCCAAAGCCATCGGCGCGCCACTGCTCGCCACCAACGATTCGCACTACACCCACGCCCACGACCACGAGGCCCACGACGCCCTGCTCTGCGTTCAGACCAGCTCCCTCCTCACCGATCAGGACCGGTTCAAGTTTCAAGGGGAGGGCAGCCACTATCTGAAGACGGCGGCGGAGATGCGGTACCTGTTCCGCGAGGTGCCCGAGGCCTGCGATAACACCCTGTGGATCGCTGAGCGGGCCGAGCTCGACATCACCTTCGGTGACGCTCTGCTCCCCGATTTCCCGCTGCCCGAGGGGTTCTCAGACGATCGGGCCTACCTCGAGCACCTCACCTGGGACGGGGCGAAGCGCCGATGGGGGAGCGAGCTGCCAGACGCTGTCGTGGAGCGCCTCTCGTACGAGCTCGAGGTCATCGCCTCGATGGGCTTCTCGTCCTACTTCCTGATTGTCTGGGACCTCATCCGCCACGCGCGCGACTCGGGCATCCGCGTCGGTCCAGGGCGAGGCTCAGCCGCGGGGTGTGCCGTCGCCTACTGCCTCTGGATTACCGATCTTGACCCGATCCGCTACGACCTGCTCTTCGAACGGTTCCTCAATCCCTCTCGTATCTCGATGCCGGACATCGACATGGACTTCGACTCGCGGTTTCGCGATGAGATGATCCGCTACGCGGCAGCCAAGTACGGACGAGATCATGTCGCGCAGATCATCACCTTCGGCACGATCAAGGCGCGCAATGCCGTGCGCGACGCGGCCCGCGTACTCGGACTTCCGTACTCCGCGGGAGATCGTGTCGCCAAGGCCATGCCGCCGCTCGTGATGGGTCGCGACACACCGTTGCGCTACTGCTTCGAGCAGGACGAGAAGTATCTCGACGGCTACAAGGCGGCCGGTGAGTTGCGCGACATGTACGAGGCCGATCCCGACGTTCGTCGCATCGTCGACGTTGCCAAGGGGCTAGAGGGGCTGAAGCGCTCCGACGGCATCCACGCGGCGGCCGTCGTCATCACCAAGGATCCCGTCACCGACTATCTGCCGGTGCAGCGCAAACCCGAGTCGAATCAGGATCCGGCGGAGGCCCCGCTCGTCACCCAATACGAGATGCATGGGGTTGAGGAGCTCGGCCTGCTGAAGATGGACTTCCTCGGTCTGAGGAACCTCGACGTGATCACCGACACCCAAGCCATGGTGCGGGCCGGTGGGCACCCCGACTTCGATATCGACAAGGTCCCCCTCGACGACACCGCGACATTCGAGTTGCTCTCGCGCGGAGACACCATCGGGGTCTTCCAGCTCGAGTCGCCGCCGATGCGCCAACTGCTGAAGGCGCTCGCGCCCAACTCCTTCGAGGATGTCTCGGCTGTACTCGCGCTCTACCGACCGGGACCGATGAGCGTCAACATGCACTACGACTACGCCGATCGAAAGAACGGTCGTAAACCGGTCGAGTACTTCCACCCCGATGCGGTCGAGGTCCTCGACGACACGTTCGGGCTCATGATCTATCAAGAGAGCGTCATGCGCGTGGCCCAGCGATTCGCGGGCTACGACCTGGCGCAGGCCGACAACCTCCGCAAAGCCTGCGGCAAGAAGCAGCGCGACCTCATGGAGGCCGAACGTGCGATGTTCGAGGCGGGCTGTGTTCAGACGGGTTACGGAGAGAAACTCGGCCGCGAGCTCTTCGACGTCATCGAGCGGTTCGCCGACTACGCCTTCAACAAGAGCCACACGTTCGGGTACGGCCTGGTCACCTACCAGACGGCCTATCTCAAAGCCCATCACCCGGTTGCGTACATGGCGGCGCTGCTGACGAGCGTGAAGGACAAACTCGACAAGGCCGCGGTGTACCTCGCGGACTGCCGTTCAGCGGGCATCCCGGTGCTCACCCCCGACATCAACCGTGCTGGGGCCGACTTCACCGCCCTGCCGGTCGACCAGGTACCACCAGGAGTCGAACTGCCCCACGGATGCCCAGGGGTGATCGTGTTCGGCCTGTCGGCGGTTCGCAACGTCGGCCTCGGCCTCATGGAGCAGCTGCTTGAGGAGCGAGCTGAGAACGGTCCCTATGAATCGTTCCACGACTTCGCCGAGCGGGCACCCGAGCCGGTGCTGCATCGCCGTACCGTCGAGTCGCTGATCCGCGCCGGCGCCTTCGACGGGCTCGGGCACCCGCGTCTTGGGCTGCTCGCCGTGTTCGAGCAGATCATCGACACGACGCTCACGAGACGCCGCGAGCGGTCGCAGGGCGTGATGAGCCTCTTCGGTGACTGGGGAGGGGAGGACGCCGATCCGGTCTTCGAGGAGACGATCGAGATCCCCGACCGCGAGTTCGACAAGTCCGAACGCCTGCGCGTCGAGAAGGAGATGCTCGGCCTCTACGTCTCCGACCACCCCCTGCGGGGGGCTGAGTCGGCGCTCCGACGGCGAGTCGAGCGCTCAGTCAGCGATCTCGAGACCATGGACGATGGGTCGATCGTGGTGGTCGGCGGGGTCGTGACGACCCTCGGCCGTAAGTACACCCGGGCAGGTGACCAGATGGCCACCTTCGTCCTTGAGGATCTCGCGGCCTCGATCGAGGTGACCGTGTTCCCCAAAATGCTCGCCGCGCAGGGGCACAAGCTCCAAGACGACGTCATCGTCGCTGTGAAGGCGCGTCTCGATCGTCGCGACGAGTCTCGCTTCGGGCTGATCGCGATGGAGATCACCGTGCTCGATGGCTTGAGCGATGGACCGGCGGCTCTCCTCACCGTCCGGCTAAATGCCAACCAACTCGACGCCGGAGGCATCGATCGACTTCGGGAGATCATCAGCGAACATCCCGGTCGGACCCCCGTGGAGATCGAGGTCCCGCCGGGTCAGGTGGTTCGACTCCCCGACGAGTACCGCGTGGATGTCGACCGTGTGATCGGCGAGATACGGGTCGCTTTCGGGCACGACGCCGTCAGGCTCTGAGCGCCGACTTGCCGCGCCGTCGCGTCGAGATGGCACAATAGAGGGGTACGCCTACCGTGGGAGAAGGGTTATGTCGGTAGAAGTGGTGACGAACGACGCCAGTGCGGTCACCGATTCGCAACTGGATGAGATGGCCTCCATGGGGGGCTCTTTCGACATAGGCGCGATCTCGAAGGCGCGCGAGGAATGGGTCTTGTCGACGACCGCTCGCATCGGCAGCACGCTCCACGGCTTCACGTTCTCGACACTTGAGCGCATCGGCGGAACACCCTGTGTGCTGATTGGCATGATGAGCACGAAGCGTCACGCCAAGCGCGACACAGTGCTCCGGGGTCTCATGAAAGAGGCCTTCCACCGAGCCCTCATGGCCTTCCCTGACGAGGACGTCGTGGTCGGCTCGCGCTTCGTCTCGGCTGACGCGATGGTGATCCTGAAGGATCTCGACGATGTCACCCCGCGGCCGGGTGCGCGCGCCGTCGGAGAGGAGCGCGCCTGGGGTCGGCGTCTGGCCAAGCGATTCGGAGTGGACGCAACGTACGAGGCCGAGGCCTTCACCGTCGTCTCCGATGGGCGCAGCGGATTCGTCGACCACGAGGCCCTCAAGCCCGAGAAGGTCGCCGCAGCGCAGCGCAAGCTCTTCTCCGCGGTCGATGACAAGCGGGGCGGGGTGTTGATCGCCTACGGCTGGACCATGGCCGAGGATCTGGTCAAGCTCGGCGCTCGCTGATATGGGCGACCTCGGGGAGGTCGTCCGCAACCGGCGCATGAGCCGGGCCTTCACCGGCGCCGCCGTCGAGCCCGAGGTGGTTGATCGCCTGGTGGATCTCGCTGCCCGCGCCCCGAGCGCTGGCAACACCCGGGGATGGCATCTCGTCGTCCTGTCCAATGATGAGACAGCGCGCTACTGGGACGCCACTCTCCCCGCCGAGCGTCGCGAGGGCTTCGCATGGCCCGGACTGCTCCTCGCCCCAGTCGTCATAGTGGTGGTCGCTGATCCCGGTGCGTACGTGTCCCGGTATGCCGAGGATGACAAGAGGCACACCGGTCTCGGTGAGGACCGCGAGGCATGGCCGGTCCCGTACTGGACGGTCGATGCGTCGATGGCGGCGATGGTGCTCCTTCTCGCCGCGGAGGACGAGGGGCTCGGCGCGCTGTTCTTCGGGCCCTTCGGAGCAACCGAGCAGGTCAGGGAATCCCTGGGGATCCCCGTCGAGATGGAGATCGTGGCGACGATCGCTCTCGGCGAGGCGGACCCGAGTGCGCAGCATCGCGGTCGCAGCGCCGGCCGAGCTCGCCCCGGCCTCGACCAGGTGGTGCACCGCGGCGGTTGGTGATCAGTTCCGGCCGGTGAGCTGGGAGAGCAATGACTCCGGGGAGTCCGCTGGCAGATCGCAAACCCGGTCACGGCATACATAGGCGAACCCCGAGACCCGCCCGGTCCACAGTGGTGAGTCGTACTCCTCTCCCCAGGCGAGCACCATGTCGGGGCGCCAGACCGCCTTCGCGACGCGAACCAAATCCGCGTTGTCACCGGGGATCACTACTTCGGTGATGCCGCGATGTCGGACCTCAAGCGCGGCGAGCGCGTTCGATAGGCCCGTCGGTGCGCGTTCGATGAGGGCCCCGAGCAAGATGAGGATTCGGTCGGCGTGGTTGGTGTAGCGCTGCTCTCCGGTGAGCGCGCCGAGGCGCATGAGAGCGAGGGCCGCCGTCGAGTTGGCCGATGGCACCGCCTGGTCGTAGACGTCCTTCTGTCGCACGACGAGTTGCTCCGCGTCATCGGCCGTGGTGAAGAGTCCGCCGTGCTCCGGGTCCCAAAAATGGTCGAGCATCGTGTCTGCGGTCTCGACGGCGAGTCGGGTCCAGCGTGCCTGCCCGGTCGCCTCGCCGAGCCGGGTGAAGGCGTCGACGAGTGCCGCGTAATCGGCGGCGAGGGCGTGGTGACGTGCACGCGGCTGGCCATCGGCCTGCCAAGAACGGAGCCAACGCCCATTCGCGGTGCGCAACTCATCCACGAGGAAGCGTCCGATCCGTTCAGCCGCCTCCACCCAGTCCGGCCGGTCGAGCGCGGTCGCCGCGTCGAGAAGCGCGGAGATGAACAACGCGTTCCACTCGGTGAGCACCTTGTCGTCACGGCCCGGCCGGGGCCGTCGGGAGCGCGCTTCGAGCAACCGGCGACGTCCTTCCTCGATCTCTGGTGAACGGGCGAGGGAGCCTCGGGCGTGCAGGCGGTTCGGGATGCTCCGACCCTCGAAATTGCCGGCGTCGTCGATACCGAACCAAGCGAGAAGTGGCTCGGCATCGTCACCGAGCACCTCTCGAACCTCCTCGGGAGTCCAGGTGTAGAACCAGCCCTCCACCGAGGAGCCGTCAGGGGCAAGCGAGTCGGCGTCCTCGGCTGAATGGATGCCTCCTGATGGATCAGCGAGCGTGCCGAGCACATACGCGACGGTTTCCTCGACCACGAGTCGCCAATCCTCTCGGCGAAACAACGACCATCCCTGCCGGTAGGCGCGGATGAGGAGGGCCTGGTCGTAGAGCATCTTCTCGAAGTGAGGAACGAGCCACTCTCGATCGACCGAGTACCTCGCGAACCCGCCGCCGAAATGGTCGTACATGCCTCCCGAGGCCATGGCGTCGAGCGTCGTGGTCGCCACGGCGCCAGCACCCTCCCCGCCGTTGGTCATGTACGCCCTCATGACGAGTTCGAGGTGGAAGGTCGAGGGGAACTTCGGTGCCTGACCGAAGCCTCCCCACTCGGAATCGAAGGCACCGGCGAGTCGACCGAGCGCGTCGTTGACCACCTCGAGTCCGGGGAGCCCGTCACCCGGGGTCACCGAAGAGGTCGCGTCGACCGCGGCAACGAGCGCAGTGGCGTTCGCATCGAGTTCCTCCCGACGGTCCCGCCACACCTCACCGAGGGCATCGAGCAACTTGAGGAAAGCCGGCTTCGGGTAGTAGGTGCCACCCCAGAACGGACGGGCGTCATGGTCGAGCACGACCGTGAGCGGCCAGCCGCCGCGACCAGTGAGGGCGACGACCGCGTCCATGTAGATCGAATCGACGTCGGGCCGCTCCTCTCGGTCGACCTTGATGTTGACAAATCCCGAGTTCATGGCGTTGGCCACCTCGTCGTCCTCGAAGCACTCATGCGCCATGACGTGGCACCAGTGGCACGCGGAGTAGCCGATGCTCAACAGGACGGGGACGTCGCGTCTCCGGGCCTCGTCAAAGGCTTCCGATGACCACGGGTGCCAGTCGACCGGATTCTCCCGGTGCTGGCGGAGGTAGGGGGAGGTCTCCCCGCCAAGACGGTTCACGCCCCCGACCATAGGGGCCGAGGTGGATCTCCGCGGGACGGACCTCGCTGGTCGCCGGTACCCTCGCCGCGTGACGTCGCCGGCCGACAAGCTCCCGATCAAAATGCTCAATGACCGCCTGCTCGTGCGGATCGGTCGTGACGATGGAGAGCGCCGGTCATCGGGTGGCATCCTCATTCCGGCCACCGCACAGATGGCGAAGCGCCTCATCTGGGCTGAGGTCGTTGCCCTCGGGCAGAACGTCCGCGCGGCGGAGGTCGGCGACCTCGTGCTCTTCTCTCCCGACGATCGCTACGAGGTCGAGGTCCAAGGCGAGGACCTCATCATGTTGCGCGAGCGCGACCTTCACGCCGTCGCCGCTGAGCGGATCGAGGCGTCGACCGGCCTCTACCTCTAGGCGATCCCTAGGCTGGGAGCGTGGAGGCGCGAGAGACCTGGACCCCGGTAGAGGCGACCGCCGACCTGCTCGCCCAGATCCGGTTCGATGACCGCGGTCTCGTTCCAGCGATCGCCCAGGATGTGGAAAGCGGCGAGGTGCTGATGCTCGCCTGGATGAACGTCGAGTCGTTGACGATGACGCTGCGTGAGGGACGCATGGTCTACTGGTCGAGGAGCCGCGCCGAGTTGTGGCGCAAGGGCGATACGAGCGGTGACCATCAAGAGCTCCGGTGGGCCCGCTACGACTGCGACGGCGACACCCTCCTGTTCGGAGTCGTGCAGCACGGTAGAGGGGCCTGCCATACGGGTGAGCGGACCTGTTTCTTCCGTCCGCTGACGCCATGAGGCTTCATCCGGATCCGGAGCGCTTCCTCGAACTCGCCGCGCGGCACACGGTGGTGCCCGTGTGGACCGAGGTGCTCGCGGATCTCGAGACACCCGTCTCGGCCTTCATGAAACTGGTCGGCGATGACCCGGGATTCGTGTTCGAGTCAGTTGAGCACGGTGAGCGCTGGAGCCGGTTCTCGTTCATCGGTCGTGACCCCGTGGCGACCCTCGTGCTGCGCGACGGTCAGGTGACGATCACCGGGGATCCTGGGGTTGAGCTTCCAACGGACCGCGGGATCCTCGCGGCACTCGAGAAACTGCTCGCCGCGCACTCCTCCCCGGAGATCGAGGGGCTCCCACCGCTCTTCGGTGGGTTGGCTGGCTTCCTCGGCTACGACGTGGTGCGCGAGATCGAGCATCTGCCCAACGCCCCCGCCGACGATCACGGCATGCCCGACGCGGTCATGAGCCTGATCGGATCGCTCGCGGTCTTCGATCACTGGCGTCAACGGATCCTGCTGATCGAGTCGGTCATGACCGGTGGGCTCGACCGCGAGGCGCTGGTCGCCGCCCGCGAGCGAGCCGGCCGAGCCGTTGCCGAAGCCGCGTCGCGACTCGCTGAGCCGCTCACCCAGCCTCCCGCGGAACCACCCGATCCCTCCGATCCCAACCCTGAGGTGACCTCGCCGACGGGGGCGGGTGACTATCGGCGGGCGGTCGAGGTGGCCAAGGAGCACATCCTCGCGGGCGACATCTTCCAAGTGGTGCTCAGTCAACGGTTTGACTTGCAGCTCGGTGCGGAGCCCTTCGACGTCTACCGGGTGCTCCGTCAGGTCAATCCCAGCCCCTACATGTACTTCCTCCGCACGGAGGGGGTCACGCTCGTCGGCTCGTCGCCAGAGCCGATGGTGCAGCTGCGAGGTCGCACCGTCATTTCGCGGCCGATCGCCGGTACACGACGGCGCGGGGTTGACGATGAGCACGACCGACGGCTCGCAGCGGAGCTCATCGAGCATCCCAAGGAGCGGGCCGAGCACGTCATGCTCGTCGACCTCGCGCGCAACGATGTCGGGCGAGTCGCCGAGTTCGGCACGGTGCGTCCTGATGAGTTCATGACCCTCGAGCGCTACTCCCACGTCATGCACCTCACCTCGCAGGTCTCCGGCACGCTCCGTGAGGGCCTCGGTCCGATCGATGTGTTGCGCGCGACCCTTCCGGCCGGCACGGTGAGTGGCGCGCCGAAGGTGCGGGCGATGGAGATCATCGATGCGCTCGAGCCGGTGAAACGTGGCCCATATGCCGGTGTCGTCGGCTACCTCGACTGGTCGGGAAACCTCGACACCGCGATCTGCATCAGGACGATGTTCGTCCGCGCCGATGGCACGACCGCTTCGCTGCAGGCGGGAGCGGGTGTTGTCGCGGACTCGATTCCCGAGGATGAGGACCTCGAATGCCACAACAAAGCGGCCGCGTTGCTCGCCGCGATCCCGGCGGCTCGACGGATGGGGCGGCGATGAGCGCGATCGGCCCGACCTACGTGGTTCCTGGTCCGCGAGACCTCATCGAGGTGGTTGGCCCTGACGCTGTTACTTACCTGCACAGCCAGCTGTCCCAAGACATCGGCTCGATGGCGGTTGGCGACCGAGCCCTCAGCCTCGTGCTCGAACCGGACGGGCGGGTGTGCGCCCCGGTCGGGGTGTCGCGCGAGGGAGACGACCGCATCGTCCTCGATGTCGATCCGGGTTTCGGCGAGTCGGTCGCAGCCCGCCTGCTCCGATTCCGGTTGCGCACCGATGCCGAGATCACACTGATCGCTGCTGGGGGTCACCGCAATGGAGCGGAGGAGGAGTCACGGATCGTCGACGGTTGGCCGGCGCTCGGGAGCGAGATCATTCAGGGTGAGACGCTCGCCGCGGAGACCGGCCTCACCGACGTCGCTGTCTCCTTCACCAAGGGGTGCTATCCGGGTCAGGAACTGGTGGAGCGGATGGATTCCCGCGGTTCGATTCCACCTCGTCGGATCGTCCGCGTCCGCGTCGAGTCGGGGACGCTCGTCGGGTCCTCCGTGATCCGCGATGGCGCCGAGGTCGGTGAGGTCACCAGCGTGGTTGGCGAGCACGCTCTCGCGCGTGTCGGGCGGACCTTCAGCGACTGAGACGGAGCGCCGACACCTGCGACCACAGCAGGAGAGCCCCGACCACGACCAAAGAGCGCCACGCCGCGCTCTGAGCCGCCCACACGATGCCGGCCGAGGTGACGGTCGCGCTGAGACCGATCACCACCCGCGCCGCCGACGGGCCGAGTAGGGGAGTTACGGCGTGAGAGACCAGGTGGCCGCCGTCAAGCGGCCAGAGCGGGATCAGGTTCGCGGTGCCGATGACGACCCCTGCCCACCAGATCGCGGTCGCGATACCACTCGCTGAGATCGCGTCGATGTCGAGGGGATGGGCGGCCCACGGAAGTAGGCAAATCCAGCCTGCTGCGATGTGGGCGGCCGGGCCGGCCGCCGAGAGCGCCATCCGGCCACGGGTGGCGATGGCGCGACCGGGTTGGAACGAGGTGTAGCCGACCATGAAACCGAGGGAGATCGAGGCCTCCGCGCCAAGCCGTCGGGCGACAAGGGCGTGACCGAGTTCGTGAATCACGGTGAACGCGGCGAGTGAGATGGCGAGCACGAGGCCCTCTGGGCCCGGATCAAGCCCGAAGACGATGAGGAGGAAAAACCAGAACCCCGAGGTCGCGCGGACCGGGAAGCCGAGCAGCGCGGCCCGCCGTTCGCCACTCGGAGCCATGTCCGAACCGTACCCGCACCGCCGATTCCGATCATCGCTACGGCGGTGGTCTCCTCGAGGGACTCGCTCGTAGACTCGCCAGACGTGCCCTACGTCTACGCATTTGATCACGCCCACCGCAAGCCACCCATGTCCTACAAGGACCTCCTCGGTGGAAAGGGGGCGAACCTTGCCGAGATGACGACCGTGCTCGGTCTTCCGGTGCCCCCTGGGTTCACGGTGTCGACCGACGCCTGTCGCGCCTACATGCACGGCGGGTGGCCCGATGGCCTCGACGCGGAGGTGACCCGTCACGTCGCGAAACTCGAGAAGACGATGGGTCGTCGACTCGGCGACGCGAAGGATCCGCTGCTCGTCAGCGTGCGCTCGGGAGCGAAGTTCTCGATGCCGGGGATGATGGACACCGTCTTGAACCTCGGTCTCAACGACCGCAGCGTCGTCGGTCTCGCCTCGGTCACCGGCGACGAGCGATTCGCGTACGACTCCTACCGCCGTTTCATCGCGATGTACGGGCGCATCGTCCTCGGTGTCGACGGCGAGGTGTTCGAGCACCCCCTCGAGGCGGCCAAGGCCAAGGCGGGCACCGCGAACGACGCGGATCTCGACGCCGCTGCGCTGAAGGCGCTCGTCAAGACCTACCTCGCTGCCGTCCGCCGCGCGACCGGCGCCCCGTTCCCGCAGGATCCGCGTGCCCAGCTCGATGGCGCGATCGAAGCGGTGTTCCGTTCGTGGAACGGCGCCCGAGCGATCGCCTACCGAGTTCGCGAGAAGATCAGTCACGAACTCGGCACCGCCGTCAACGTGCAGACGATGGTCTTCGGCAACCGTGACGACAACTCGGGAACCGGCGTCGGGTTCACCCGCAACGCCGCGACCGGTGACAACCGCCCCTATGGCGACTTCCTCGTCAATGCCCAGGGTGAGGACGTCGTCGCGGGAATCCGCAACACCCTCGGCCTTGACGACATGAAGCGCCTCTTCCCGAAGATCCACGCTGACCTCCTCAAGATCTTCAAGCGACTCGAGGAGCACTACACCGACATGTGCGATACCGAGTTCACCATTGAGCAGGGCCGTCTCTGGATGCTGCAGACCCGCGTCGGCAAGCGGACCGGGGCCGCGGCCTTGAAGATGGCGGTCGACATGACCAAGGGCACCGACGGCGTGAAGCGCAAGTCGTGGAAGATCTCGCGTGAGGAGGCCGTCATGCGGGTCACCGCCGAGCACCTCGAGTCGGTGCTCCACCCGCAGTTCTCCAAGAAGTCGACGGCGATCGCGAAGGGCCTCGGAGCTTCTCCCGGCGCCGCGGTCGGCCGCGTCTACCTGACCGCCGATGATGCCGAAGCAGCGGCCAAGCGAGGCGAGAAGGTGATCCTCGTGCGGAGCGAGACGAGCCCCGAGGACGTCCACGGCATGATGGTCGCCCAAGGAATCCTCACCTCCCGTGGCGGCCTCGTGAGCCACGCGGCGGTCGTCGCTCGAGGCTGGGGAACCCCAGCGGTCGTCGGCGCCGAGCAGGTTCGCATCGAGGGTCGGCAGTTCAGCGTCGGCAACACCGTGGTGAAGCAGGGCGACGTCATCTCGATCGACGGCCACACCGGGGAGATCATGCTCGGCGCGCTTGAGATGGCGAACGCGAAGCCGCCGAAGGAGTACGACGTCATCCTCTCGTGGGCCGACGTCATCCGGAAGGGTCATCTCGCCGTGCGCGCGAACGCCGATACCGGCGCCGATGCCGCGGTCGCGCGTGAGAAGGGAGCCGAGGGAATCGGTCTCTGCCGGACCGAGCACATGTTCCTCGCCCCCGACCGATTGCCGATCGTGCGCGCGATGATCCTCGCCGACACTCCTCGCAAGGAGGCCAAGGCGCTCGAGCAACTTCGCGTGGCGCAGCAGGCCGACTTCGAGGAGATCCTCGAGGCGATGGATGGCCTCCCGGTCACCGTCCGCCTGCTCGATCCTCCGTTGCACGAGTTCCTCCCCTCAGTGGAGGAGTTGAAGGTCAAGGCGGCCAAGCGGGGTCTCTCCGCCAAGGAGCAGAAGCTGCTCGCCGCTGCGGAGTCCTGGGCCGAGCACAACCCGATGATCGGTACCCGCGGTGTTCGCCTCGGAGTGATCAAGCCGGGTCTCTACGCCATGCAGGTACGGGCGCTGCTTGACGCCGCCGCCAAGCTTCGTGAGGCGGGTGGGCGTCCGATCGTCGAGATCATGATTCCGCTCACCGTCACCCGCGAGGAGCTGGCGCTGGCCCGTTCCTGGGTGCAGGAGGAGGTCGACGCCGCGCTCAAGGGCATGCGCCGTAAGCCGCACATCTCGATCGGCACGATGGTCGAGACCCCGCGGGCCGCGGTGCGCGCCGACGAGATCGCCGAGGCCGCCGACTTCTTCTCCTTCGGCACGAACGACCTCACCCAGCTGACCTTCGGCTTCAGCCGCGATGATGTCGAGAGCCGGATGATGCCGGCCTATCTCGAGCAGGGCCTGTTGAAGCGGAATCCGTTCGACACCATCGACCAGTCGGGTGTCGGCGACCTCGTTCGCCTCGGTGCCGAGCGTGGACGTTCCACCAAGCCCGATCTGAAGCTCGGCGTGTGCGGTGAGCACGGTGGCGACCCCGAGTCGATCGATCTTTTCTACCGACTCGGTCTCGATTACGTGAGTTGCTCGCCGTTCCGCGTGCCGATCGCGCGCCTCTCCGCCGCGCAGGCGATCGTCGGCGCGAGCGACTCACAGAAGTGATCTGAGCCACGGCCCGCGAGGGGCCGTGGCAGGATTGCCCCATGGAGATAACGACACGTCACACTCCCGCTTATGGCGTCGCTCGCCTGCAGATGCAAGGAGGTGAGGCGGCCCGGGTCGAATCGGGAGCGATGATGGCCATGTCGGCCGGGGTCGAGTTGCGGTCTCGGGCTGAGGGTGGCGTGATGAAGTCGCTGAAGCGCGCGGCGCTCGGCGGCGAGAGTTTCTTCGTGTCGACCTACACCGCTCCGGCGCAGGGCGGCTTCGTCGACGTTGCCGCGCGGCTCCCTGGCGACATCACCGTTCATCAGGTGTCGCCGGATTCTGCGCTGTTCATCTCGAAGGGCTCATGGTTGGCCAACGAGCAGACCGTGGAGATCGATACGAAGTGGGGTGGCTTCCGAAACCTCTTCGGGTCCGAGGGTGGATTCATCCTCCGTGCGGCGGGCTCTGGTCAGGTGGTCTTCAGTTGCTACGGGGCACTCGAGGTGTGGAATCTCGAGGCCGGACAGCACTTCACCGTCGACACTGGCCATATGGTCGCCTACACCGAGTCGATCACCATGCAGATCCGACAGGCCTCCGGTGGCCTAGTGCAGACGGTCAAGAGTGGTGAGGGCCTGGTGTTCGACTTCACTGGACCAGGGCGCGTCTGGACGCAGACCCGCAACCCGAATGAGTTACTCGGGTGGATCTCCGCCGCCGTCGGAGGTGGCTCCGGACCGTCGGGCGGCGCCCTCGGCGGTCTGCTCGGCCGCCAGTGACGACTCCCTCAACTCTGCTCTCGGCAGCGACCGGGGGGTTTGTCTCGGTCGATGTCCGGCCTTGGCACTGGCTCGTGCTCGTATCGGTCATCACCGCGATGCTCTTGATCGATCTGCTGGTCGTGCATCGGGAGGCGCACGAGGTCCACATCCGCGAAGCGGCGGTCGAGTCCGCTGTGTGGATTGGATGCGGTTTGGCGTTCGCGGCGGTCGTCGGCTGGTGGTTCGGTCTCGCGGCGACGGGCGAATACGTATCGGGCTATCTGATCGAGAAGAGCCTGAGTATCGACAACGTGTTCGTCTGGGCGCTGATCATGGGGCATTTCGGCGTCCCGCAACGCCATCAGCATCGGGTGTTGTTCTGGGGCATCTTCGGTGCGCTCGTCATGCGGGCGATCTTCATCTTCGCGGGTGTCGCGGTGATCGAGCGCTTCGACTGGGTGCTCTACCTCTTCGGCGCCTTCCTCCTGTTCACCGCGGGGCGCCTCGTCTTCTCCTCGAAGGACCACGTCGATCCCGCCGACAGCGCGTTTCTGCGGGCGGTAGGGCGGGTTGTTCCCTCAACCCCGGAGATGGACGGACAGCGACTCTTCACCCGCATCGATGGGCGACGACTGGCCACCCCACTCTTCTCGGTGCTCGTTCTGGTGGAGGCGACCGATGTCGTCTTCGCGGTTGACAGTGTGCCCGCCGTGCTCGCGGTGAGTCGTGAGCAGTTCATCGTCTTCGCCTCGAACGCCTTCGCGATTCTTGGCTTGCGGGCTCTCTACTTCCTGCTCGCCGACATGCATCACCGATTCCGGTTCCTTCAGCAGGGTCTCGCGACCATCCTCGGTTTCGTCGGCCTGAAGATGATCGTCCACTCGTGGTTCCACGTCCCGACCTGGCTCTCCCTCGCGGTGATCGCCATCGTGCTGACCTCGGCGATCGGCTTCTCACTCAAGGCCGAGTCCCTCGAGGAGCAGGCGGCCCTCGCTGGCCGTGGCGTGACCGGCGCGGGCTCAGAGCAGGTGGAGACCGAGAAGTAGATTCGGTCCATGGCGATCGCGGACGACGACATCGAACGCATCCGCTCGGCCGCCTCGATCGTCGACGTCGTCGGCGCGCATGTCCAACTCAAGCGAGCGGGTCGGAACTGGGTTGGTCTCTGTCCGTTCCACGGTGAGAAGACCCCCTCGTTCAACGTTCGCGAGGAGACCGGTCGCTACAAGTGCTTCGGTTGCGACGCCGCCGGGGATGTCTTCAACTTCGTGCAGTCGATGGAGCACACCGACTTCGTCGGAGCGGTGGAGCACCTCGCCAACCGTCTTGGCATCCAGCTGAACTACACCTCGACCGGACAGTCCAAGGAACGGGCGAGGCGCAAGCGGCTCGTGGCGACCATGGGTTCGGCTGTCGACTGGTACCACGACCGCCTGTTGAACTCGCCGGATGCGCGCGCGGCGCGCGACTACCTGCGTGGGAGGGGGCTCGCCGGAGAGACCGCTCGAACCTTCCGCCTTGGATGGGCCCCCGATGACTGGGACCTCCTGTCTGGGGCCCTCGATGCTCCTCGAGACGATCTGGTGGCGACAGGACTTGCCTTCATCAACCGGCGTCAGCGTCTTCAGGACGCGTTCCGAGCTCGGGTGATCTTCCCGATCTTCGATGAGAATGGTGAAGCGGTTGCTCTCGGGGGGCGCATCCTGCCCGGCTCCGACGATCCCGCGAAGTACAAGAACTCCTCGGAGACGCCGATCTACACGAAGTCACGGACCCTCTATGGGTTGAACTGGGCGAAGTCGGAGATCGTGCGGCAGAACCGGGCGATCGTGTGCGAGGGATACACCGACGTCATTGGCTTCCACTCGAGCGGGCTTCCGATCGCGGTCGCCACCTGCGGGACGGCCTTCACCGAGGAGCACGTGCGCCTGCTGAAGCGGTACACGTCGCGGGTGGTGTTGGCCTTCGACGCTGATGCAGCGGGTCAGGGCGCGGCCGAGCGTTTCTATGAGTGGGAGCAGAAGTACGACATCGAGGTCTCCGTGGCGCGCTTTCCGGGTGGCCGCGATCCGGGAGATCTGGCGCTCGATAACCCGGAGGCGCTCGCGGCGAGCATCGATTCCGCCACACCGTTTCTCGCGTTCCGACTCGATCGAGTGTTGCAGGCCCAGCCGGCGGAGACGCCCGAGCAGCGGGTGCGCGCGGGCGAGCGCGCCATGGCC
>RFQQ01000011.1 GCA_009924875.1 Actinomycetota bacterium
CCAACGATCCCGATCAGCTCCGTCGCGTGCTGTCGGTGCTCGAGGGCGTCAAGGCTGAGCTGGAGTCGGCGGGAACGAAGATCTCCATGGCTGACCTCGTCGTGCTCGGCGGCTGCGCCGCTGTCGAGTCGGCGGCTCGGGCCGCCGGCGTGAACATCGTCGTTCCGTTCACCCCGGGCCGCACCGATGCGAGCCAGGAGATGACCGACACCGAGTCGTTCGCGGTCCTCGAGCCGAAGGCTGATGGCTTCCGCAACTTCATCGGCAAGGGCCACGTCCGCAAGGCCGAGCACCTGCTCGTCGACCGGGCTCAGCTGCTCACCCTCAGCGCTCCCGAGATGGCGGTGCTCGTCGGTGGACTCCGCGTGCTGGGCGCCAATAGCGCCGGCTCGACCCACGGTGTCTTCACCGACCGTGTCGGTGTCCTGTCCAACGACTTCTTCACCAATCTTCTCGATCTCAACACCGTCTGGTCGGCCAAGGCCGGCAGCGACGATGAGTTCGAGGGGCGCGACCGCGCGAGCGGTGAGGTGAAGTGGACCGGTACCCGCAACGACCTCGTGTTCGGCTCGAACTCGGTGCTCCGCGCTATCTCGGACGTGTACGGATCGTCGGATTCCGGCGAGAAGTTCGTCCGCGATTTCGTGAAGGCCTGGGACAAGGTCATGAACCTGGACCGGTTCGACCTCAAGTGACCGAACCGAAGTGACTGGCGCGAACCGGGTCGGGTCGTCTCCGTGGGGTCATCCCGCGGGACCCGGCCCGGTTCCGTCGTTTTCATGCTCGTGCGACCGCCTGGACATCTGACCGATGGCTGATCTTGAGGGTTCTCGCACGCTCGACAACCTTCGTGCCGCCTTCGCGCTCGAGGCGCAGTCGAACCGCCGCTATCTGTGGTTCGCTCAGCAGGCCGATGTCGAGGGGCTGCCGGAGGTCGCGGAGTTGTTCCGTTCGATCGCGGAATCGGAGACCGGACACGCGATTGGCCACCTCGAGTTCCTCGCTGACTCCGGTGATCCGGCAACCGGCGCGCCCATCGGGTCGAGTCGAGACAATCTTCGGTCGGCGATGCTGAGCGAGCAGCGTGAGGCGGAGGAGATCTATCGGGGCTTCGCCGAGTCGGCGCGCTCCGAGGGTTTCGCGGATCTCGCCGACTGGTTCGAGTTGGTCCGTGCCGCGGAGGCCCGGCACGCCGAGCGGTTCCGCGCCGCACTCGACCGTCTTGACGGTTGATCGTCGCGCACGCACCGGACTGGTTGACGGGGCCTAGGGTCCGGTGCGGATGAGCACCTCCGACACGGCTGCCGACTTCGGAGAGCACGCGGCTCGTATCGAGCTCGCCCGCTGCCTCGATGTCTGTCTCGACTGTCGCCGTTGTGTTGACCTCTGCGGCGTCTTCAGCGAGGCGATCGACCTCGTGGGGAGCCTCGGGCACGCCGAGTCGGGTTTGCTGACCCCGCTCGAACAGGACCGAATCCTCTCGCTTTGTTCCCACTGCGATCAGTGTCGTGATGACTGCCCGCATCGACCAGGAGTCGGGGAGGCCGCGGTCGACCTCCCGGCGGCCGTCGAAGGTGTCGCGGCGGCCGTTCACCGGTCAGGGCGCACCGGATGGCGGAGCGCATTTGTGGTGCGGGCCCTCGCATCCGACGGGGCCATGCGATGGGCGCGTCGGTTTCGCGGGCCGCTGAACCGGTTACTCCGAGGTCGAGAGGGTGGCGTGAGTCGCCGTGCGCTCTCGATGCTCATCGGAGTGACGTCCGATCGTCCCGTTCCTCGAATCGCCGATCAGTCATTCACCGATTGGTTCAGTCTCCGCGAACCGGCGATCGCCGCGGTGGCGCCGTCGGTTCTGGTGGTGCCGACCTGCCTGATCGACCAGTTCGCTCCGGAGATTGGTCAGGCCACCGTGACCACCTTGGAGGGTTGTGGCGTTCGTTGCGTCCCATCGGGAGTCATCTGCTGTGGCGGCGGCCTGCTCGAGTCAGGTCAGGTCGACCGATTCCTGCGGGTCGCCGAGACCAATCTCGCCCTGCTCTCCGAGGGCGATTGCGCGGATCCGATCGTCGTACTCCAGCCCGGGTGCGCTGAGGTGCTGCGCTCGGACTATCCGCGGGAGTTTGGCCAGCGCGCCGCAGCGGTCGCCTCTCGTGTACGCGGCGCCTTTGAGCACCTCGACGCGCGGTCATCGATGGAAGCGCCCGGTGATGGGGCATCGCTGCCCGACGTCGTGGGCGTGATCAGCTCGCCGAGGGCGGCGGCCACCGGGGAGGAGGACCTACTCATCGCGCGGCTCGAGGGTCGCGGTGTGCGCGTGGTGCGGATCCCGAGTGGGCCGGTGGGGGAGAGCTCCGCGGCCCTGTTGTCGACCCGCGACACCGCTGAGTCGGCTCCCGGCCCGGCCGAAGTCGCTGATGACGTGCCGCTCGTCGGGCTCAGCGTTCTGGTGAACGGTGCGCTCGAGAGGCGTCTCGGGCGCGCCGTGGAACCCGCGCAGAACCTGCTGCCGGCGCTGTTTCCAGCCGTAGCGGACCCCTGACTGACCGTAGCCGCATGCTGTCGGTCTTGGAGATGTTCCAAGCACGGACATCGCTGTGAGCGATGGTGCGCACCCGCCTCTGGAATCGAATCGGATGGCGTTCTATTGTCGGGTGTTCGTAGGAGACCAGGGGGACTTCACGTTGGCGAAACACGAACTCGAATGGCGGATGCTGGGAGCGTGTCGGGGCTTGGACGCCTCGCTCTTCTACCCCGACGAGGATGACACGGCGGAAGAGGCGAAATCGGTCTGTGAGGACTGCTCGGTGAGGGTTGCCTGCCTCGAACACGCTCTCGCGAACCGAGAGAAGGTCGGGGTGTGGGGCGGTGCCACCGAACGCGAGCGTCGTCGCATGCTGCGACAGCGTCGTCGCACGGCCTGACGCCGCCTGCCATCCCGAGGGGCGACGGCCCTAACCTGATCCCGATGGGATCGACCGACCCGCTCGCAGAACACGGCGGTTGGCCGGGGCTGATCGGAGCCCTGCTCGCCCGCAAGCATCTCACCGCAGCGCAGGCGCGCGACGCGATGACCACCATCTTGACCGGTGATGCGACCCCGGCGCAGTTGGTCGGCTTCGTCGTCGCGCTCCGGTCGAAGGGCGAGACCGCTGAGGAACTCTCCGGCCTGCTCGACGCCGTGCTCTCGGCCGCCGAACTCGTCCCCCTCGATGAGTCGGTTCTCGATCGCGCCGTCGACGTCGTCGGTACCGGCGGGGATCGCTCCCACTCGATCAACATCTCGACCATGGCCGGACTCGTTGCCGCCGCCGCCGGGGTCCCGGTGTGCAAACACGGCGCTCGGGCTGCCTCCTCCAAGTGCGGAACCGCCGACGTGCTCGAAGCACTCGGGGTCGCCGTCGAACTCGGACCGAACGAGGTCGCCCAATGCGTCAGCGAGGTTGGTTTCGGCTTCTGCCTGGCCGCGCGGTTTCATCCGGCGTTCCGTTTCGCCGCTCCGGCGCGTCGCGAGATCGGCATTCCTACCGTGTTCAACCTGCTGGGGCCGATGGCCAACCCGGGCCGCGTGCGTCGTCAGGTGATCGGAGTGGCCGATCCGAGTTTCGCCGACCGCATGGTGGAGACCCTCGCCCGTCACGGCTCGGTCAACTCGTGGGTGGTGCACGGTGGTGGGCTCGACGAGCTGAGCACCACTGGACCGTCTGAGGTGATCGAGTTGCGCGACGGAGTGCAGCGACGACTCACGGTCGACCCGGCCGAGCTCGGGTTGGCCCGGGTCACCGACGACGATCTACGAGGAGGGGACCCTGCGCACAACGCGGAGGTCGTTCGCCGGGTCCTCGGCGGGACTCCTGGCCCGCACCGCGACATCGTGATCCTGAACGCGGCGGCCGCGCTCAAGGTTGGCGGCGCCGTCGACGGACTTGCCGCTGGAGTCGAACTCGCGGCCGAGGTGATCGACGATGGTCGGGCCACCGACCTGCTGGAACGCCTCAGGCGGCGCTCAAGCGAGCTCGCCGATGTGTGAGTCCACCCAACCAGATGTGAGAGGTACCCGATGACCGCGGTGTCGGCACCGGCTTCCACGGCAAACCTCGGCCCCGGGTTCGATGTCCTCGGCCTCGCCTTGTCGCGACGGACCGTTGTCGGCAGCGGATCCCCGCCTCCCGAGGGTCGGGAACTCGACGCGTCACATCCCGCGGTCGTGGCGCATCGCGCTGCTGGTGGTTCGGGGCCACTGTGGGGAATCGGTGGCATCCCCATGGGCCGCGGGCTCGGCTTCAGCGGTGCCGTGCGGGTCGCCGGGGCCATGCTCGCCCACGTGCAGCGAGATGGCGCAGCCGCGGCAGGAGACCGCCGCACCCGAGCCGAGGTGCTCCGTCTCACGGCTGAACTCGAAGGCCATCCCGACAATGTCGCGGCGTCGGTGCACGGCGGGATGGTCATCGCCGACGGCGATCTCGTCAGCCCGGCTCCGGTCCACCTGAACCTGTCCGTTGTGGTGTGGGTTCCGTCGGCGGACTCGACGTCGACCGATCGATCCCGCGCCACCCTCCCCACGGTCGTCAACCGGGCAGATGCGGTGTTCAACATGGCCCGGGTGGCGACGCTCGTCACGGCTGCCTCAGCGGGTGACCTCGCGCTGCTGCGTCGATCAGTCGCTGACCGACTCCATCAGGACATCCGCTTCGCCGCTGCCCCGGCATCAGCGGAGGCCGCCGCGGTGATCGAGCAGGTCGCCGGTGTGCACGGTGTCTGGCTCTCCGGTTCGGGGCCGACGGTGGCTGGATGGGTGAGAACCGACGAGGTCGACGAGGTGATCGAGCGCGTGACCGTGGCGACTGGAGCCGGACCCGATCAGGTGCTCGGCCTCGCGGTCGACCGGGAGGGCGTCCGCACCGAAGCCTGAAACAGATCGCGGCTCACACCGGATCGATCAGGGACGTCGAGGTTCTCTCAGACGGCGAGCGCTAGTCGTGGCACCTCGGTGTCGAACAGCAGAGGGAAGCGCCACTCCCCGGCACACGAGACCACCTCGACACGACCGGCGATCCGCTCGAGGTGACGTCCGAGCATCAGGGCTTCTCCGATCGGGTCGACCGGGTCATGGCCGTCCAGCACGGGGTGCTCGAGGACACCGCCATCGATCCGCAGTTCGAGGTCACCATCGCGCACGGTGAGCGCGCCCGCATCGAGAACCGCTCGCACCAGCGCGGTGCGCTCGAGTGCGCCGAGTAACTCCGCCAACCGGTCGCGACAGGCGGCGGCCTCCTCGAAGCGCTGGCCAAGGGCGAGGTCGCGCATGCGCGCGGTGGCCGCCTCGACCACGGCGGTGGTCTCGCCGCGGAATAGCGCGGTGATGGTCGCGACAGCCACGTCGTACTCGGCTCGATCGGCGAAGCCGGCGCACGGGCAGGGTGCGACGCCGAGTTGATGCGCGGTGCACGGTGTTGCGTCGGGTCGGGGGGTGTGGCCGCGAGGGAGTCGAACCGAGCAGCGACGGATCGGCACGACCGACTCGATCGCCTCGATCACCGCCGCCGCGCGACGGTGCGATCCGACCGGGCCGAGATGGGGTGACCGACCGTCATCGGCGCGGACCACCGAGAGCCGCGGCCACTCCTGGGTCGTGTCGAGGCGGATCCACGTTGGTCGCCTCGGGTGACGGCCAACCCGGTTGAATCGCGGACTCGCGCTGATGATGAGGCGTCGCTCGAGGATCTCCGCGGTGAGGGGATCGGGGGTCGGCAGGTGCTCAATGGAGGAGAGTTGCCGGAGCATCGGCCCAACGGTGCGACGGTCGTCGCCCCCGAAGTAGCTCCGCACCCGCTGGCGGAGGTTCGTCGCCTTACCTACGTAGATCACATCTCCGACGGCGTCGCGGAACAGGTAGACACCAGGGGAGCGGGGAAGGTCGGTGGTCAGGCGCAACTTGGAGGCTTGCGGGTGGCCACCGATGGTTCCCAACTGCAGGAGGTCGTCGATGCCCGTTACCCCCCATGCCGAGGCGCGCTCGATCAGCAGATGCAGCAGGTCGGTGGTCGCCCGCGCGTCGTCGAGCGCTCGATGGCTCGGCGAGTTCGGAAATCCGAAGCGCTCAGCCAAGGTGCCGAGGCGGAAGTTCGGCACCTCGTCGCGCACGAGCCGACGGGCGATCGCGAGCGTGTCGAGTACCGGTGGGCGAAACTCCTCTCGACCGGCCCGCTCGAAGGCGGCGCGGAGGAATCCAACGTCGAAGCGCGCGTTGTGCGCCACAACGACGCAGCCCTCACAAAAGGTGGCGAAGCTCGGCAGTACCGCCTCGATGCGCGGCGCTGAGGCCACCACCGCATCGGTCAATCCGGTGATGAGGGTGATCTGAGGCGGGATCGGCCGGCCGGGGTTGATCAGCGTCTGGTAGGAGCCGAGGACTTCACCACCGCGCACTTTCACCGCGCCGATCTCGGTGATCGCGTCGGAGTCCGCGCGGGTGCCGGTGGTCTCAAGGTCGACGACGCAGAAGGTCACCTCCGGCAGCGCGAGCCCCAGGTCGTCGAGGCTTCGCTGGCGATACACGCCGCCAGTCGAACACGAACATCTGTTCGTGTCAAGCCATCCGACGCGTCAGCACGCCGGTACCATCGTCGTATGGCTCGAGCGGGGGCGAGACGCGAGGTTCCACCCGACGATCCCCGACACCTCCGTCCACTGATCGAGATGCTTCTCCCACGGCTCGTGCCGCGAGGAGGGAAACCGCTCGATTGGTGCCCCGCCGAGGTGGTCGAGGTCGTGACCAGCGCCGCGCGCCCAGATCGCCTCGGGGTCGGCCAGATCGCGCGGATCGTGCAGGCGCTCGCCGTCGGGGACATCCGACAGCGGTGCGCTGAGCTCATCGACATCGGACCGCTCGATGAGCGCTGCCGAGCCTGGTTGAACGCGGATCCGGAGTGGTCGCGTCAGCCAGGGTCCTCCGCCCCCGATCCGGAAGCAACAGGCGACGGATCTCCAGCGCTCAATCGGGAGGTTCGCAAGCGTCTCGCGGCCGAGTCGAAGGCCGCTCGGGTGGCCGATGAACTCGCTCGGGAGACGGCCGAGGTCCAAGCTCTTCGCGACCGTCTCGCCGAACTCGAGCAGGCACTGGAGAAGGCGACCGCTGAGGGAGTCGCCCTCGCGGACTCCCTCCGAGCGGCGCGCATGGAACTTCGCCACGAACGGGATCGCCACGCCGCCACCACCGCCCGTCTCGAGCGCGTCGCCCAAGAAGCCGACCTCGCCGGCGCGGCGGCCGAGGAGGCGGAAGAGGTGCGCGACCGCGTGTTGGACGAGCGTCGAGATCTCCTCGGAGAAACTGAGCATCTCAGCGACATGGTCAAGGGCGCCGAGACGCTGCTCGCTGGGCTTCGCTCGATGCTCCCCGCTCCGCGCGAGGGGGACCGGCGCCAACCGGTGCGAATACCGGGGGCGTACACCGGACTACCCGATCGGACCGCTGAGTATCTGATGCGAAGCGGAGCCACCGTCATCATCGACGCCTACAACGTCACGATCGGTCGCCTCGGCCACCTGTCCATCGCCGATCAGCGCGAGCGACTCCTCGCCGCCTGCGAGCAACTCGCCACCCGAACCGGCGCCGACATCGTCGTCGCGATCGATGGCGCGGACATCGCCGGTGCCCACACCCGCTCCCGACGCCACATCCGGGTCCTCTACTCGCCCGAGGGGGTCGACGCAGATGACGTCATCCGAGAGGAACTCGCGCGAATCCCGACGGTGAGATCGGTGATCGTCGTCACTGACGACCGAGCGATACGAGACGACGCGCGGGCCGATGGCGCCAACCTCATCGACAGCGGCGTCTTCGCCGACCTCCTCTGGGGCCGTTGAGCGGCCTCCACGCCGACGTTCGCCGATATGAGACGCCCCGAACCTCTCCCCACCATCGATGAGA
Source organism: Actinomycetota bacterium (assembly GCA_009924875.1). Lineage (GTDB taxonomy): Bacteria > Actinomycetota > Acidimicrobiia > Acidimicrobiales > Ilumatobacteraceae > Casp-actino5. The sequence continues at coordinate 7,928 of RFQQ01000011.1, forward strand.
TTCGAGAGCGCCTCCTCGCGCAGGGGATCACGGCGGTTGGGGTCGCGCCGGCCACGGTGCTCGAACGCGCGCGATCGGCGCTGCTCGAGCGACGAGAGGCAGGACTCGCCGACTCGATGGAGTTCACCTACCGCGATCCCGAGCGGTCAACCGATCCGAGTCGGGCGGTCGATGGTGCCGTCTCGCTGATCGTTGCCGCGATGCCCTACGCGGCCGGTGTCGAACCCGAGCCCGTTCGACCCGGTTGGGCGCGCGTAGCGCGATACGCCCGCGCCGATCACTACGACGAGTTGCGAAGCGCGCTGCGGGCCGAGGCGCGTCGGATACGCGCTGCTGGTCACCGGGCGGTCGCATTCGCCGACGACAACTCCCTCGTCGACCGCGAGGCCGCCTACCTCGGCGGCCTTGGATGGTTCGGCCGAAACGCCAACCTGCTCATCTCCGGCGCGGGAAGCTTCTTCATACTCGGGTCCATCGTGACCACCGCCGCCTACCCGTTCTCCGAACCGGTACCCGACGGATGCGGGACGTGCACTCGATGCCTGCCGGCCTGTCCGACCGAGGCCATCGTCGCGCCGGGGGTGATCGACGCCAGACGCTGTCTTGCCTGGTTGATGCAGAAGCCGGGAACATTCCCCGTGGAGTTCCGCGAGGCGCTTGGCGATCGTCTCTACGGCTGCGACGACTGTCAGGAGGCCTGCCCGCCGACCGTGCGTCTCAGCCCGCGGTCATCGAGTGCGGTCGGTGTCGGCGGACCATCGCACGTCGATGCCCTCGAACTGCTCGCGAGCGGGGACGAAGAACTGATCGAACGACACGGCCGCTGGTATCTCGCCGACCGCGATCCGATCTGGCTTCGCCGCAACGCGATCCTCGTCCTCGGGAACACGGCCACTCCCGACGATCAGCGGGTGATCGAGGTACTCGAACGAGTCGCTGCGGGCGATCAGCCGATCCTCGCCGAACATGCTCGGTGGTCGCTCAATCGCCTCGACGAACGGGCCCGCGCCGAGGTGGTCGGGGGGTCGGTCGGATGAGGCACCTCCTCGTCACCAACGACTTTCCGCCAAAGGTCGGGGGCATACAGTCGCTGCTCTGGGAATGGTGGCGACGCCTCCCGCCGGAGTCCTTCACGGTGTTGACGAGTCCGCACCGGGGCGCCGCCGCCTTCGACGCCGTCCAGCCGTTCGCAATCGAGCGGGTACGCGAACCGGTGCTGCTCCCGCATCCGTCGATGGTGTCGCGGGTGAGGGACCTCGCTGCTCGCACCGGCGCGGAACTCATCGTCCTCGATCCCGCCGTCCCGCTTGGGCTGATCGGCCCCCGACTCGGTCTGCCCTACGCCGTCGTGCTCCACGGAGCCGAGGTGACCGTCCCCGGCCGCCTCCCGGTGACGAGACCGCTCCTTTCGAGGGTGCTCCGAGGGGCGAGCCTCGTTATCTCGGCCGGCGAGTACGCCGCGATGGAGGCAGAGCGGGCGGCGCGCTGCCCCCTCCCGGTGAAGGTGATCCCTCCCGGGGTGGATGTCGAGCGGTTCCGACCGATCACGCCACTCGAGCGAGCGACCGCCCGCGCCCGCTACGGGCTTCGGCCCGACCACGAGGTCGTCGTCGCCGTCTCGCGGCTGGTGCCCCGCAAAGGCTTTGACACCCTCATCCGTGCCGCAGCGCGTCTCGCTCCGACACGACCCAACCTCCGCGTGCTCATCGCGGGCTCCGGGCGAGACGAACGCCGGCTCCGGCGCCTCGTCACCGAGACCGGCGCCCCGGTCAGCCTCCTCGGCCGCGTCCCCGATGCTGATCTCCCCGATCTCTACGCGATGGCTGATGTCGCCTCGATGCTCTGTCGCACGAGGTGGCTCGGGCTCGAACAGGAAGGATTCGGAATCGTCTTCCTTGAGGCCGCCGCCAGTGGGGTCCCGCAACTCGCCGGGCGAAGCGGGGGAGCGGCTGAGGCAGTCGAGGATGGATCGACCGGGATCATCGTGGATCGTCCGAACTCGGTGAACGACGTCGCCGCGGGTCTCAACTCGCTGCTCGATGACCCTGCGAGACTGGCCGCTATGGGAGCACGATCGCGGACGCGCGCGGTGCAGCACTTCACCTACGACCTTCTGTCGGCGCGTCTCGCCGATGCCCTGAGCGCGACATGAGCGAATCGAGCGACGCCGGAGTGATGGCCGACGCCCTCGTTCGACTGCACCTTGCGCTGACCGCGGTGTTCGTGGTGACCGCGGCCTACGCCGCCGCCTCGTTCTCGACCGCAGCCCAGTGGGTTGGTGCGGTCACCGCGCTCGCACTCTTCGCCGTTGGGGTCGCGACGTTCCTCTGGGGGTTCTTCAACGCGGTGCAACGATCGCGCACCGAGGAGATCTCGGTCACTCAGCTGTTCCTGCTCCTCGGTCCCTCGATTCCATCGACGGTGACCAGGGTGATGAACTCTGCCCTTGTGGTCCAGGTGATCGTGGCGCTGACCACCACCCTCGCCCGACCGAACGGCCCCGATGGCAACCCAGGGTCATCGCTCGCCGTCGGCTTCCTCGTGCCCATGCTCGGCCTCGGCCTGAATGGACTGTGGGCTGCTCATCACGGACGCTTCGAGCCGCGCCGCGCCGCTGTCACCACTCGGGAGTCAGTGATCGGGCAGAATGACGACCATGGCTGACAGCGCCTCGGAAACGATCACCATCGACGCTCCGATCGACCGGGTCTGGTCGATCGCTACCGACATCGAGGGCTACCCGGATTGGGCTCACGATGTGAAGGAGGTCGTGGTCCGTTCCCGCGACGACGAGGGCCGCCCAACCGAGGTCGAGTTCCGCGCATCGGCGCTCGGACGCAGCACCCACTACACCCTCCGCTACGACTACTCCTCCGCTCCCGGTCGACTGGTCTGGTCGATGGTGGATGGTGACATCCAACGCTCCATCGACGGGGCGTACACGCTCGAGTCGGTGGATGATTCTCGGACGCGCGTCACCTACGACCTCGCTATCGAGTTGGTCGTACCGCTTCCCGGCTTCGTGAAGCGCCGCGCCGAGCGTCGCATCCTCAACGCGGTCCGCGGTCTCAAGGATCTGGCCGAGGCCTGAGCGTGCCCGAAACCGAACCGGGGCGCCGCGCTCCGTGACCGACGGGTTCCGCCTCGGCATCGACGTCGGCGGCACGAAGTGCCTCGGAGTCGTCCTCGACGCGACCGGCGTCGTGATCGACGAGGCTCGGCAACCGACACCGCGAGGTTCTGGCAGCCTGCCACTCCTCATCGACACGCTCGCCGGCATGGTGTCCGATGTCGAGAGTCGACTCGGGCCGGTGTCGACAGTCGGTATCGGCGTGCCTGGTCTGGTGACCTACGCCGGCGTCCTGCGGGCCGCTCCGAACCTCGATGGGGTTGCCGACTTCGACGTCGCCGGTTTGCTCGGCGCGCGGCTTCAGCAACCGGTTCGGGTCGACAACGACGCGACCTGCGGCACCTTGGCGGAGTGGCGACTCGGTGCCGGTTCCGACAGCGACGACCTCATGCTCGTCACCCTCGGCACCGGTATCGGGGGAGGCGTGGTGGCTGGGGGAGCGCTCCAGCGCGGTGCTCACGGGTTTGCGGGCGAGTACGGCCACATGGTGGTCGACCCGGATGGGCCTCCGTGTCCGTGCGGTCGGCAGGGATGCTGGGAGCGTTACGCCTCAGGATCGGGGCTCGCGCGTCTGGCACGGGAGTACGCGGTTGGACGACGGGTGTCGCGGGTGCTCGAGTTAGCCGGCGGGGATCCCGAGTCGGTGCGCGGTGAGCATGTTCAGACCGCGGCCCGAGAGGGTGATCCCGACTCGCTCCGCGTGATCGACGCCTTCGGTCGCTGGGTCGCGCTCGGTCTCGTCAACCTGACGAACATTCTCGACCCCGACCTCTTCGTGCTCGGCGGAGGCCTCGCTGCCGGATCGGATCTCTACCTCGGGCCGATCCAGCGCTGGTTCGGTGAGTTGCTCTATCAACCCGATCTGCGGCCCCACCCCCGGGTGAAATTCGCCGAGTTCGGGGAGCGCGCCGGAGCAGTCGGCGCGGCCCTGTTGCACGAGACCTGACCAACCCGACCGCCGGTAGCGTTCCGGATGTGGAGTTCCGAAGGATCACCAACCTCCCCCCGTACGTCTTCACGATCATCAACGGGTTGAAACTCGAGGCACGCCGGTCCGGCGCCGACGTCATCGATCTCGGCTTCGGCAACCCCGACATCCCGTCACCGGACATCGCCGTCGAGAAGCTCGCCGAGGCGGCGAGGAACCCACGGAACCACCGCTACTCCCTCAGTCGTGGCCTGCCGCGCCTCCGCGAGGAGGTCGCGAAGTACTACGCCAACAACTGGGGTGTGGACCTCGACCCCGAGCTCGAGATCACGAACACCATCGGTTCCAAGGAGGGGTTCTCGCACCTCATGTGGGTGCTCCTCGAGCGCGGTGACGCCGCCATCGTCCCGACCCCGTCGTATCCGATCCACATGTACGGCCCGCTCTTCGCTGGGGCCGACCTTCGTCAAGTGCCGATCCGTGGCCTGAGCAATCCCGACGATCGCGACGACTTCGAGGAGGGCTTCTTCGAGTCGCTGCATACCGCGTACGAGGTTGGCTGGCCGAAGCCGCGCGTGCTGGTGATCTCGTTCCCCCACAATCCCACGGGGGCGAGCGTGGATCTCGCTTTCATGCAGCGCGTCGTCGACTTCTGCCGCGAGCGCGAGATGATTGTCGTCCACGACTTCGCCTACGCCGACATCGGCTTCGGTGGTGTTCGCCCACCGAGCATCCTCCAGGCCGAAGGAGCCAAGGACGTCGCGGTCGAGCAGTACTCGATGACCAAGTCATTCTCGATGGCTGGTTGGCGATCGGCGTTCATGGTCGGCAACGCCGAAGTCGTTCAGGCCCTGGTGAAGCTGAAGAGCTACCTCGACTACGGCATGTTCCAGCCGGTTCAGATCGCCGCGACCGTCGTCTTCCGCGAGGAGCCCGACTACCCGAAGGAGATCTGCTCGATCTACGAGAGTCGTTGCGACACCCTGATCGACGGACTCGCGAAGATCGGCTGGGATGTGCCGAAACCTGGCGGCACCATGTTCGTCTGGGCACCGATTCCCGAGCCCTATCGCGAGATGGATTCCGTGGAGTTCTGCTCCATGCTCGTCCGCGAGTGCGATGTCGCGCTCTCACCGGGCGTCGGTTTCGGGCCAGGGGGTGAGGGCTTCGTTCGATTCGCCCTCATCGAGAACGAGCAGCGCATCACGCAGGCCATGCGGAACCTGAAACGCGGTCTCGTCAAGCTCGGCTGACCCGCACAGCTCCGTCATACGGACGAAACGGGGCGGCCCTAGCCTGCCGCCGTGCACACCATCGTGGTCCGCGTCTGGCTCCCCGATCGCCCGGGCGCCCTCGGTCAGGTCGCGAGCCGCATCGGCGCGGTGCGCGGAGACGTACTCGGTATCGAGGTGCTCGAGACCGGAGCGGGGAACGTGATCGATGAACTCGTCGTCGTGCTTCCCGACGAGGCACTCGTCGCGCTTATGGTCAGCGAGATCGATGCGGTCGATGGCGTGTCCGTCGAACACGTCCGCACGATCGAGGGCAGCCACATCGACCCCGACCTCACGGCCCTTGCGCTGCTCGCTGAGGTCGCCGAGTCGACACCGGGCGAGCGCCCAGCGACCCTCGTCACGGCCCTCGCCGAACTCGTCGGCGCGGATTGGGCGGTGCTCCTTCGCGACGGAACCGAGATGGGGCGGGCGGGTGACGTGCCCGAGGAGCACATCCTCGACCTGTATCGCCGGGGACGGGAGCACCCGCTGTCGTCGGGTCCCGACAGCGATGTGTTCTGGTCGACCCTCCCTGATGGGCCGGTGCTGGTCGCGCGGCGCGCCGATCGGCCCATTCACACGCGTGAGCGTGATCGCGTGGACGCGATCATGAGGGTGGCCGCGAGCCTGCTCGTCTGAGCCGAATCAGGCCTCAGCCCAACCCCGGGATCGCTCCACGGCCCGCAACCACTCGCCGTGACCGAGATCGGCCAGGGTGCGGTCGGGCTCGGGGTCGAAGGAGGCCTCGACCGACCACGCCGCGGCCAGCGACTCCTCATCGGGCCACACCCCCTCGGCGAGGCCGGCGAGATACGCGGCGCCGAGCGCCGTCGACTCGCGATCAACCGGTCGAATCACTCGGACACCGAGCTGATCGGCCTGGAACTGGAGCAGCAGATCCATCACCGAGGCCCCTCCGTCGACCCGAAGATCGGTGATGGGCACACCGCTCGCGGAGACCATGGCATCGACGACATCACGAACCTGATACGCCATCGACTCGACCACGGCTCGGGCCAGATGCGCCTTCGACGACCCCCTCGTCAGACCGCAGATGGTCCCGCGGGCCCACGGATCCCACCATGGCGATCCAAGGCCGGCGAAGGCAGGAACGACGTAGACACCACCTGAGTCGGGGACGGACGCCGCAAGCGGACCGACCTCGGCGGCCTCAGCGATGACGCCAAGTCCGTCGCGGAGCCACTGAATGGCCGCGCCGGTGACGAAGATCGCCCCCTCGAGGGCGTACGTGACTGAGCCATCGGCGAGCTGCCATGCGACGGTGGTCAGCATCCCCGGCGTCGGCTCGGGACAGGAGTCGCCGACGTTAAGCAGGATGAAGCTGCCCGTGCCGTAGGTGTTCTTGGCCTGGCCCGGGCGGAGGCAGTTTTGTCCGAAGAGCGCGGCCTGCTGATCTCCAGCGATGCCCGACACCGGTATGCCCGTCGGTAGACCCTCGGCGCCGGTCACGCAGAGCCGACCACTCGAGGGTCGCACCTCGGGGAGCGCGTCGATCGGGACCGACAGCAGATCACAGAGTTCGGGATCCCAGCGCAGGCTTCTGATGTCGAAGAGCATCGTTCGCGACGCGTTGGTCACGTCGGTGAGATGCTCGGCTCCCGAGGTCAGGCGGTAGATCAACCAGGAGTCGATCGTGCCGAGGGCGAGCCGGCCGTCAGTGGGGAGGGAGCGCTCGCGGATCAGCCACTCGAACTTGGTTCCGCTGAAATACGGATCGAGCACGAGTCCCGTTCGGCTCCGGATGAGTTCGAGGTGCCCCGAGGCTGCGAGGGCATCGCATCGGTCCGCGGTGCGCCGGTCTTGCCACACGATCGCCGAGCCGAACGGCTCCCCGGTCGTGCGGTCCCAGGCGACGACCGTCTCACGCTGATTGGTGATCCCGATCGCGGCGACGGTGTCGACGCCTACCGCGGCGATCACCTCCGACAACGTCGTGACCACCGCGGCCCAGATCTCTTCGGCGTCGTGCTCGACCCACCCCGGGTTCGGGAAGTGCTGGGTGAACTCCCGGTACGAGGCGACCGGGGGTCTCCCGTCGGTGAACACCGCCCGCGATCGGACGCCGGTCGTGCCGGCGTCGATGGCGATGACGCAGGTGTCGCTCATGAGGCGATCGTACCCTCGGGCCTTCAACCGCCTCAGCGGCGCGGTCGTCCGCCACCCGTGCGTTTCGTCGGCGCCGGGCGTGGTCGCCGGATCGGTTCCGGCTCCGGATCAGCGACGGCGGGACGAGCTCGGCGCAGTCGCTCTCGCTTGTACCCGAACTTCGCGAGTACCGCGCCGAAGGCCACATACAGCGGACCCGACACGAGTAGGCCAGCTACGGCGCCGAGCCGGTCCGCTCCGTCGATGACGACGACGAGCACCACGAGCATGACCACGACGTAGACGAGCCACTCCCTTATGAGTCGGCCCCAGGGGACCGGACGACTCGAATCCCACGCCACGCGTTCGTTCTAGCAGCGCTCACTCGTAGTATCCGAGTGGTGCGCGTGGGAGTCCTGACGGGGGGCGGAGACTGCCCCGGCCTGAACGCCGTCATCCGCGCCATCGTGCGCAAGGGAGAACGAGTGCTCGGCGATGACATCGTCGGATTCCTCGATGCGTGGGATGGGGTCATGGATCGACGGACCATGCCACTGACCGTGGAGAGCATGCGGGGGAGCCTGCCGCGCGGTGGCACGGTGCTCGGGACGCGCCGCGGGAGCCCTCTCGATCACGCCGATGGGGTCGAGCGCGTTCGATCCACCATCCATGATCTTGGACTCGATGGCATCGTCGTGATTGGCGGCAATGGCTCGCTCACCGTCGCCGAGTTGCTGTTTCGAGAGCACGACATTCCTGTTCTCGGCGTGCCGAAGACCATCGACAACGACATCGTCGGCACCGATCTCACCTTCGGCTTCAACACCGCTGTGCAGATCGCCACCGACGCGATTGACCGGCTGCACACCACCGCTGAGAGTCACGACCGCGTGATGGTCGTCGAGGTGATGGGTCGAAACAGCGGGTGGATCGCAACGCACGCCGGTATCGCCGGTGGCGCGACGGTCGTGCTCGTGCCCGAGCATCCGTTCGATATCGATCAGGTCTGCGAGCGTCTCACCCGACGCCACAGCCGGGGTCGGTACGCCTCGATCGTGGTAGTCGCCGAGGGAGCGGTTCCGGCGGACGGGTCCCTCGCCGGCGGATCGGACACCTCAGTCGATCAATTCGGGCACGCTCGTCTTGGTGGTATCGGGCACATCGTCGCGGACGAGATCGGTCGACGCACCGGTTTCGAGACCCGCCCTGTGCTGCTCGGGCACGTGCAACGCGGCGGTACGCCTACGGCCTTCGACCGGGTGCTCTCGACACGCTTTGGTGTGGCGGCCATCGATGCCGTGCACGCCGGATCCTGGGGCTCGATGGTCGCGCTCAGGGGCAACGAGATCGTGACGGTCCCTCTATCGGAGGCGGCCGGCCGGAGTCGCCCTGTCGACATGGCGCTGTTCACCGACGTCGCTGAGATCTTCTTCGCCTGAGCCTCACACTCGCGCCGGTAGGACCGGATAGTCCGGTTGCGCCGAGACAGCGAAACCCGGAAAGTCATACGAGCGCAGCAGGCCGGTCGTCGTCGCTCCATCCGAGCGCGGCCATGGGAAGCGCTGCCCATTCACGGTCAACTGCACCGCGTCCACCCCGACGATGTCGGTGGCCGTGAACACGATCTGCGCGACGGCGAGCGTCAGTCCAGACCCGGACAACTCGGCGATCGCCGGGGAGAGGTCGACGTAGAGCACCGATCCCACCGACCGGGTGCTCAGCACCTCGAGCTCGGCGGGAAGAGCGGAGCTGAGCGGCAAAGAGAGTTCCTCCTCGGTGGGTCCGGCCACGAGTGCCGCGAGCAGGTCGTCTCGGGTTCCCGATGATCGGGTCACCGAGCGAACCTGTCGGGGCTCAGTCGGTGTGAGGAGATAGATCCGCGCGTCACCCCCCGAGACGCCAGCGGCCGATTTCGGGGAAGCGGGGAGTGAGCGGTCCTCGATTGGGATGTCCCGCGGGGCGGCATCGGGGCGGATACCGCATCCGGTGCCGATGGTGACGATCACGGCGATCGCGACGAGGTGATGACGAGGTCGGATCATGAGTCGTCACCGAGATCCTCAGCGGGGAGTTCGATCACGAAGTTCGATCCGAGTCCCTCCGGTCCCGTCTCTACCCAGACCGAACCGGAGTGAAGTCGAACATGCTCGGCGACGAGCGCGAGTCCGAGACCGGCGCCGTCGTTGTCGCGACGCCGCCCGGCTCCGCCACCGCGGGCGAACCGCTCGAAGATGAGACGTCGTTCCTCGTCAGGGACACCGGGACCGGAGTCTGAGACCTCGATACGAACCCGAGTGATCTCGGCGTCGGCGGCGGGGACACCGACGCGGACGCGGGCCGAGCCACCGCCGTGGATACGGGCGTTGTCGATCAGGTTGGCGATCACGCGGGCGAGTCGGCGTCGGTCACCGGTGATGAGCGTGTTCTCGGCTCGTTCTTCGACGACGACTGGGGTATCAGGGAGTGAACTCACCGCGACCGCCTGAGTGACGAACTCGGCGGTGAGCAATTCGTCGAGGTTCGGTCGGACCGCGCCGGCGTCGAATCGGGAGATCTCGAGCAGATCCTCGACCAGGGTCCGGAATCGAGCGACGTCGCTCGACAGCAGGTCGACGGCGGCCCGCGCGCGGTCGGGCATCTCGTCGCGACGACCCTCGATGACCTCGATCGACGCTGCGAGGGTCATGAGCGGTGAG
>RFQQ01000101.1 GCA_009924875.1 Actinomycetota bacterium
CAGCCGAGACGGAGAAGTCAACGTGAATCACTCAGAGCAGTCGATCGAACTCCGAGCCATCCCTGACCCGCCCGGCATCACCTCAGCGAGGACACTTCCCGCCGCTTGGTACGCCGACCCCACGCACTTCGATCGGGAGTGCCAGAGCGTCTTTCGATCGGGTTGGGTGTGCGCCGGAGTCATCGACGACATGCCAGTCGCTGGGGAATGGAGCGCCCGGTCGGTCGGCGGAGTTCCACTGCTCTTCGCTCGCGACAACACCGGCGTCCTGAGGGCGTTCCTCAACGTCTGCCGCCACCGGGCGGCGCCCCTGTGCGCCGAGGGATCCACCGGTCGAGGCGCCCTGATCCGATGCCCGTACCACGCCTGGCTGTACCGGCACGACGGGAGCCTCGCCAAGGCGCAGGGCGTCGGACACCCCGACGACTTCGACCTCGCCGACTACTCCCTGAAACCCGTCGCTATCGCCATCTGGCGCCGGCTGGTGTTCACCGCGCTCGGAGATCCAAGCGCCGAACTTGAACTCGGCCCGCTCGCCGATGCGGTCAGCCGGTGTCCCATCGAGTCGATGGAACTCGTCCTCACCGAGTCCCACCACCGGGCCTTCAACTGGAAGGTGCTGCTCGAGAACTTCTCCGAGAACTACCACACCCCCTTCATCCACCCCGAGATCGACACGTCCTCGAGTGAGGACTACCCCATGGTCGCCGAGGGGCCGATCCTGTACGCCTGGGATCGCGTCCTCCGGCCCGGCTCGTCCCCCGACGAGGTCATCCGCGCGACGCTCCTGCCCGGAGAGCCGGGTTGGGAGAAACTCTTCGAAGCAGACACCTCTCGTCCCTATGACGTCGGCTCCTATCTCACCGTCTGGCCGAACGCGATGATCAACCTCTTCCCAGACGCCGCATTGGTCATGTGGGTCGAACCGACCGGACCAACGACGTGTCGGGTCGAGCGTCGCATCTACGCGTCCGAGGGTCGAACAGCGACCGATCGCGACTCGATCATCGCGGCGCACCGACTCGTCCATGACCAAGACATCGCCATCTGCCTGGCGGTCCAAACCTCCCACACCGCTGGCCTCGACGCCGACGGGGTTCTCGCCACGGTCGAAGAACGGGGTGTCCACTTCATCCATGAGCACCTGAGAGCCGCCCTCGACGCGAGGTGACCATCTCAGGCTGTCAGCGCCGCCCTGTCGAACGGGTAGCGCAGATGCGCTAGAACTTGCGCCGATGAACGCACCCCAAGGTCACGGAGGCCGGATCGAGCTCACGGCGCTGACCAAGTCCTACGGGGATCAACTCGTGCTCAAGGGCATCGATCTCACCGTCGAGGCCGGCGAGTTCTTCTCGCTGCTCGGCCCCTCGGGATGCGGCAAGACGACGACGCTCCGCCTTCTCGGCGGATTCGAGGAACACCAGTCCGGCTCGATCCTGATCGACGGGGTCGACATCGCCGGGGTTCCCCCCGAGCGGCGCCCGGTGAACACCGTGTTCCAGAGTTACGCGCTCTTCCCGCACATGACCGTGGCGAGCAACGTCGACTTCGGGCTCCGCTTCGCTGACTGCTCCAAGCAGGAGCGGGCGAGACGGGTAGCCGAAGCGCTCGATCTTGTGCGCCTGTCCGATCTCGCTGACCGCAAACCCCACCAACTGTCAGGTGGGCAACAGCAGCGGGTGGCGCTCGCTCGGGCACTCGTGCTGCGCCCGCGGGTGCTCCTCCTCGATGAGCCGCTCGGTGCCCTCGACGCGAAGCTCCGTCGGACGCTCCAACACGAACTCATCGAACTGCACCGACAGGTAGGCATCACCTTCGTGTACGTCACCCACGATCAGGAGGAGGCCCTCACGATGAGCGATCGCCTCGCCGTCATGCGCGAGGGCACGATCGAGCAGGTCGGTCGACCGCGCGACGTCTACGACTCACCGGACACGACCTATGTGGCTGACTTCCTCGGGCTCGCGAACCTCCTGCCCGCCTCCGTTGTGCGGTCCGGTGTCGTGTCCCTCGCCGGACGGGAGTTCACGGTCGCGACGGGTGACCTCGCCGGCCAGTGCACCGCGCTCATCCGACCTGAGCGCCTCCGCCTCAGCGAGGTGGGCGACGCCGAGGGGGTGCCCGGGGTTGTGACCGACGTCGTCTTCGTCGGAGCGAGTCTCCACGTCCACGTCGATGTCGGCGATGGTCGGCTCCAAGCCGTGCTGGCCAACGACGGGGATCTGCGCGTGCCGACCCCGGGCTCACCCATCGCGGTCGCTATTCCGCCGGATGCGATCCGGCTTCTCGCGGCCTGAGGAGGGACCAACAACACGGGGAAGTGCGCCCGGACCTATACTGACTGATCGATCAGTAAGTTGAGATGAGGTCCACCATGTCCAGCACCATCGACGACGCCATCACCGCGGAAGAGGCCATCTTCCTCTCCCGAACCGCCCGCTCCAGGGCGCTCCACGAGCAGGCGACGGAGGTCATGCCGGGCGGAGTCACCTCCAGCTGGTCAAGTTCTCGACCCGTCCCGGTCTGGATCGACCGGGGCGTCGGAGCCCACGTCTGGGATGCCGACGGCAACCGCTATGTCGACTACCACGCCGGCTACGGAGTCAACGTGGTCGGCCACGCCAACCCCCACGTGGTCGAAGCCGTCCAGCGGCGCGTCACCGAGGGCACCCACTTCGCCCAACCGGTCGAGGACGCGATCGTCGTCGCCGCCGCGCTCGCGGAACGAT
>RFQQ01000102.1 GCA_009924875.1 Actinomycetota bacterium
GGTTGTAGACACCGAGCGCGCCCTCAGCGCGCAGGCCGCCCACCGAGGCGACGTTGATGATGACCCCGGGACGCTCCGCGAAGGCGAGACGGTGCGCGACCGCCGACCAGAAGACCGGGCCGCGGAGGTTGACCTCGAAGGTCTTGTCGTAGCGACCCTGATCGACACCGAGTACCGGCCCGTAGTACGGGTTGGTGGCGGCGTTGTTCACCAGGATGTCGAGACCGCCGAAGCGCTCGATCGTCGCCTGCACGCAGGCTTCGCCCGCCGCGATGTCACCGGCGTTCGCAGCGAAGACCGCGGTCTCGCCGTCGATGGAGGCAGCGGCCTCCTCAAGTTGCTCCTGCTTGCGTGAGGACAGCATGACTTTCGCGCCTGCCGCGGCCATCGAGGCCGCCATCGCGCGGCCGATTCCCTTCGACGCGCCAGTGATCAGCGCGACCTTTCCCTCGAGTGAGACGTGCATGCGACGACCGTAGCCGTCGCCGACTCAGTCGTCCCCGTCGACGCCCTCGCCCGGATCATCGGCATCGGCGGGCACCTGAACCCGCACACGACGAACCCGACGGCCCTCGACGAGCTCGGTGATGAATCGGTGCCCCTCGAACTCGACGACATCACCAGGTTCGGGGACTCGCTCAAGGGAGGAGAAGATGAACCCGCCGACCGAGTCGAAGTCCTCATTAGGGAGGTCGACGCTCAGTCGATCGTTCAGATCGTCGATGTTCGTCTTGCCGGCGACGATCAACTCGCCGGTCGGCAATTCCTCGATATCGGCGCGATCGGTGTCGTACTCGTCGACGATCTCACCGACGAGCTCCTCGAGGCAGTCCTCCAAGGTGATCACTCCGGCGATGTCCCCGTACTCGTCGGCCACGATCGCGAGATGGAACTTGCCGGCCTGCATCTCGCGCATCAGGCGCGCGACCGGTTTGTTCTCGGGGATGAACACGACCGGCCGGATGAGGTCGAGCACCGGGAGATCACCACGACCCTCCCGCTCCGCACGGATGAGATCCTTGGTGAAGGCCACACCAGCGATATCGGTCTCGTCGTCACCGAAGACCGGAAGGCGACTGAACCCATGCGCGATACCGAGATTCAGCGCATCGGTCACCGTCGCCTCGTTCGGCACGATCACCATGTCGGGTCGGGGCACCATCACCTCGCGGGCGACCGTGTCACCGAACTCGATGATCGACTCGATGAGCTCGCGTTCCTCATGCTCGATGACGTCCCCCTCAGCGGCCGCCTCGACGATGCCGAGGAACTCTTGCTCGCTGACGAACGGCCCCCGCTCGAGACCGCGACCCCGAACGATGATGTTCGTGAGTCCGATCAGGCCCGAGGAGATGAGCTGAAGCGGAGCGAAGGCGACGAGCGCCCTCACCGGCCGGGCCGCGACCATCGCCGCCCGGTCAGGGTGCAACACGGCATAGGTCTTCGGCACCGCCTCCGCGAGAACGAAGAACACCACGACGTTGAGCGTGACGCCGACGACGACACCGATTCCGCCGAACAGTCGGCCGGCGACGATGCCGGTGAGCGTCGCCTGCACGGTCTGGCAGATGTTGACCGTGAGGAGCAGCGGATTGATCCAGCGCTCGGGCGACTCCATCAGCGCTTGCAGGCTCGCGCCAGCTCGTGGACGCTCCTCAAGAAGGGCGGCCGCGCGCGGCTTGGTCATTTTCGATAGACCCATCTCGGCCATCGCGAGGAACACGAGAACCAAGAGCAGCACGCCGATCGTGACGAGCATCAACACGTCGGTGCCGGTGAGTTCGGCGGCGATCATGATCGATGCTCCGCGGAGAAACCGGCTGGCACCGTGCCGTTCCAGTGGTGGCGCTCGAGCAGAAGCACTTCGAGTTCGCGCATATCTCGGGCCTCCTCGGGCTCAGCGTGGTCGTGGCCGAGCACGTGGAGCACGCCATGCACGACGAGGAGCGCGAGTTCATCGTCGAGGGTTCCGGCGTGCTCGGCGAACTGCCGACTGGCAACGGCCGGACACACGACGACATCGCCGAGCAGGCTCGGCGGCCCGCTGGGTGAGTCGGACAGCGATGGGTCATCGAGCGGGAACGACAGGACGTCGGTGGGCCCGTCGATGCCCATGTGTTCGAGGTTGAGCTCGGCGATCGTCGACTCGTCCACAAAGTTGAGGGTCAACTCGCCTCCGCACCCGCGATCGGCGAGCACGGCAGCGGCGAGCGCCGCCCATCGGCCGGCGTCGAGTGGCACCTCATCCTGGTCGTTGGAGACCACGATGTCGGCGGGCGCCCCGACGCCGGTGGGACTCGGCGGGTCAGCCACGGCGACGTCCCCCTCCGTCGCGTTCGTAAGCGGCGACGATGTCCGCCACGATCCGGTGCCTCACCACATCAGTGGCGTCAAGGTGCACGAAGCCGAGACCGTCGACCCCCTCGAGGACCCGTTCGAGCCCGTCGAGACCGCTCCGTCCGTCGGGCACGTCAACCTGGGTCGTGTCGCCGGTGACGACGACCTTGGAACCGAACCCGATCCTCGTCAGGAACATCTTCATCTGCTCGGGCGTCGTGTTCTGCGCCTCGTCGAGGATGATGAACGAGTTGTTGAGGGTGCGTCCGCGCATGAAGGCGAGCGGGGCCACCTCGACCGTCCCCCGTTCAAGCAACTTCTGCGCACCTTCGAGATCGACCATGTCGTA
>RFQQ01000103.1 GCA_009924875.1 Actinomycetota bacterium
ACGAGGCGATGACGGATCGCAACATCACCTACGCCTCTGCAGCCTGTTGGCTTGTTCGCAGGAGCGCCTTTGAGGCCGTCGGAGGGTTCGATCCCCGCTACGCCCCCGCCTATTACGAGGACGTCGATCTTGCGCTGCGTCTTCGTGAGGCAGGACTCCGATCTCACCTGGTAACGCGATGTCCCGTGGTTCATCATCACTCGGGGCCGGACTCGAATCGAGCGGCGATCGCAGAGCGGTCTCGCGGGTTCTTCGTGGAACGTTGGGGTGCGATGCTTCGAGCGTCTGCCACATCCCGTAACTGATGGGGTCTGACGTCAGGAGCGGCAGCGGCCGTTGTCGACGCGAGGAGATTCCGCGCTCAACTGAGCAGTGATCAGTTCCCCTCCGCGAACCGGATCGATCGCCCACGCTCGTGTGTCCTCGTTCCGACTGCGTGACCACAGCACAGCCACCGGGGATCCATTGACCATTACGACCGCGCCGGAGTCCCCGGGACGGATCTCAGCTCGGACTTCGTAGCCCGGCCGTCGAGTTTCGCCCTCTCGATAAATGTCTTCGGTGAGTATCTCCACTCGACGAACCAATTCGACCGGAATCGAAATGAGCCGGTCGTCACGGCGGAGCACGACCACCCCTGCGGTGCCGCGTGGTACCACGGCCGGCGTCTCGGGGAGGGTGACGTAGGGCTGCGGCAGGCCGTCGATGGTGAGTACCGCGAGATCGAGCTCGGGGTCGAACGCCGCGACCTGCGCAGGCCATCGGCCGTCGGCATTCCAGACGACGATCTCGGATGCTCCAGCCACCACATGGGCGGAGGTGAGCACTTGCCCGGGCGCGATGAACGATCCGCCGCCGTACTCGAGGAGGTTACGGCATCCCGATACCTCGACGACGACCGCGACCTCGGTCGGTAGGGCTCGGTCGGTGTCATCCGCGCAGGACACGACCACAAGGAGCGCCGATACGAGGAGAGCCCGGATCACAGCGTGAGCGCCATCCAGATCGAGTCCTCCTCCTCGTAGCCATGGCGTTCGTAGAGCCGCCGAGCGTCGGCGTTAATCGCTTCGGTCTCTAGGAAGATCCGGCGCATACCCCGGGCGATACAGGCGTCACGCACGGCGCTGATCAGCGCGGACCCGGTGCCCTCACCCCGAGTCGAGACGTAGATCTCATCGAGACACGCCTCTGCGCCTCCGATCTCCACCGACCAACTCCAGCAGATCACCGCGTAGGCGGTGAGGCCGTTAGCGCTCTCCGCGACGAGGACTTTTCCGTGGGTGTCGGACTCGAGCAGCGGAGCCAGACCGGCCCGAGCGCGGTGCTCATCGAGCGACTTGCCCTCGGATTCGCAGAATCCGTTCATCAGCGTGAGGATCTGCGCCTCGTCGTCGGGAGTCGCAGGCCTGATCGATGCCGAGGAGTTCATGAGGCGACGAACTCCGCTAGGTCGCCGCGAACATCGAGTGGGACGACCTCGTCGATTCCGTTGTCGTAGCGGACGAGGCTAAGTGCACCGGACTCGGAGACGATGGCGGCGGAGGAGTTGGGCGCGACCGCGAGTACCGATCCCGCGATCGGGCTCACGCCACCCGAACCGAGGAGTGAGGTGCCGGTCGGCCCGTTGACGGCAAGCAGACAACCGTCGTGGCTGCGAGCGGTCACATCAACCTCTGAGGCGGATGCGAGCAGACGTCCATCGTTGAGATCGACGAGTTCGAGAGTTGTGCCGAGCCGCAGCGTTAGGCACTGGCTGGCGATCGAGGTGCCTTCTTCGACGATGCCGGGCGACTCGCGGCGAATTACCGAATCACCGTCGATATCGACCACGTTGATCTCGTGTTCGCTGCCGATCACGAGACGGCGTCCGTCCAGCGCACCTCGCGCTGAGACAATCGTTGTTCCACCGTTGATCGCGCCGATCCGCTCCGCCTCCTTCTGTGCCGGACGCGCGGACCAGATGTCCCCGGTTCGGGTCACGAAGACGAAGCGCGAGGCAGATGGTGGGATCACCCCCCCGACGATCACCTCGGTCGGAATGGTCCGAAGCCGCTCACCGGTTGCGGTGAAGAGACCGAGTTCCATTCGGTCACCGACTCGCTGAGCGGTGACGACGAGATCTCCCCGAAGCGCAAGCGGTAGGTCGGGAAAGTACGTGAGTGTGTCCGCAGCCAAGTCAAGGAGAACGGTCTGGAAGTTGGTGGCGTCGGGAATCGCGAGGCGCGTGCCCAGAGGATCAACGCGAACGTCCGCCACTGGATACCGCGGTGTCGGTTCGCCGGTAATCGAGGAGAGCGGGCGGGCAGAACTCCGATCATCCGGCGCAAGCGACACGACGATGAGGTCGTCACCGTTGCCCCCGATAAGCGCAGTACCAACCCCCGGCGCTCGGACAACGCGTAGGGCAGCACCATCGGGCAGGCGAAGGGTTGCCGGTTGCGGGCTGAGGGGATTGAGGAACAAGTCGACTCCGCTACGAGCGGCGGTCGCGCCGGCCCCTGAGATGATCAGATCAACCCCGCCGAACGAGGGGAGCGTCGCGCCCGAGACGACGGCGCCGCTTTCGTCGATGAGGCTGAGGCCTCCGGTGAGCCGGTCGGCGATGACCACCGTTTCCCACCTGATCGGGGGTGTCGCGACC
>RFQQ01000104.1 GCA_009924875.1 Actinomycetota bacterium
GACCGTGTGGTGGCGCCACCTGCCCAGCGGCCGATCGGTCTCGGGCGGCGAGAATTCGCGGGAGGTCACTTGGACTGAGGCGACCCCGGCCGACATCCACGAGCGTGCCAACGATTGAGCGCACCATCTGATGGCAAAAGGCGGTACCGGTGACCTCCACCACGAGGTCTCCCCGACCGCCGTCCGGGTTCTCGGGTCTCGTCACGGAGACGTCAAGAATCCGTCGGACGAGGCTCACCGGCCCCTCGGAGTCGGGCCGCCGACAGAACGATGAGAAGTCGTGCTCACCGATGAGCGCACGGGCGGCGTCGACCATGGCGGCCGGGTCGAGGTCCATCGGAACGTGCCATGAGCGATCGGCGGTCAGCGGGTCGACGGTGACGCTGTCGCGAATCGTGTACCGGTATCTCCGCCAGGTGGCCGAGAACCGGGCATCGAAGTCGCTCGGCACCTCCTCGGCATCCCGGAGCGCGATATCGGGGGCGCACATCCGGTTGAGCCGATGGACCAGGTTCTCAAGGTCGGTTCCCGCCGGCAGGTCGAGGCTGATCACCTGCCCGGTCGCGTGGACTCCGGCATCGGTTCGCCCTGCGAGGGTGATCTCGACCTCGTCTCCGATCACGCGGGAGAGGGCCTCGCGGAGGTCGCCGATGACCGTTCGAACACCGGGGTTGTCAGCAGCACCATGGAAGGCCGAGCCCCGATAGGCGACCGTGATCCGAACCCTCGAGGTCTCGGGTCGAACGGCGTCGGTCTCGGTCACTGCGGCACCGGCCCGTCGGCCGTCGAGTCAGACGAGTTCGATGCGGGCCATGCTCGCGTTGTCACCCTCACGGGTGCCGAGCTTCAGGATCCGCGTGTAGCCGCCGTTGCGCTCGAGATAGCGCGGGGCGACGTCGTTGACGAGCTTGTGGGTCATCTCCCGGTCGCCGAGGTAACCCTGGATCTGGCGGATGCGGTGAACGCGCATCGGACCCTCCTGGGCCTTCTTGGCCTTGGTGATGAGCTTCTCCGCGATCGGGCGAAGCGCCTTGGCCTTGGCCTCGGTGGTGGTGATTCCCTCGGCGGCGAAAAGCGACGCGGCGAGGTTGGCCATCATGAGCCTCTGGTGGGCGGCATCTCCGCCGAAGGAGCGGGCGCGACGTGGGGTGGCGGGCATGACTGTTGTTCTCCGTGTCTCAGGCGCGCAGCGAGAGGCCGCGCTCGTCGAGCTTCTCCTTCACCTCGTCCAGGCTCTTCTGCCCGAAGTTGGTGATGTTCAGCAGGTCGTCCTCGTTCTTGGTGAGCAGTTCACCGATGGTGTTGACCTGAGCGCGCTTCAGGCAGTTGCGTGGGCGCTCCGAGAGGTCGAGGTCCTCGATCGGCAGGTCGAGATCGGGTGAGCTGGAGGTGGTGTCGACCACCTCGGTCAGACCGAGCCCGAGCGGGGTGTCGCTCTGGCTCGCGACGAGCTCGGCGAGGGACTGCAGGGTCGCGCCGGCGGAGGCGAGGGCCTCGCGCGGCGAGATCGAGCCGTCGGTCTCGATATCGAGGATGAGCCGGTCGAAGTTGGTCGACTGCTCGACGCGGGTGGGCTCGACCGTGAAGCTGACACGGCGGACCGGTGAGAAGATCGCGTCGACCGGAACCACGCCGATCACGCGGTTGTCGATCTCGCGCTGGCTGCTCGCATATCCCTTGCCGCGCTCGACGGTGAGGTCGATGGCGAGGCGGGCCTTGGAGTTGAGGGTCGCGATGTGGAGGTCGCGGTTGAGGATCGTCACATCAGCCGGGCACTGGATGTCGCCCGCGGTCACCGTTCCCGAGCCCTTGGCATCGAGACGGAGGGTGACCGGGTCATCGGACTCGCTGGTGAGGACGATGTCCTTCAGGTTGAGGATGATGTCGGTGACGTCCTCGGTGACACCGGCGATGGTGTCGAACTCGTGAAGGGCCTCGTCGAAGCGCACCATGGTGATGGCGGCGCCGGGCACCGAGGAGAGCAGGGTGCGACGAAGTGAGTTACCGATCGTGTGCCCGAAACCAGGCTCGAGCGGGCCGATGGCGAACTGCTGACGGTGCTGATCGTCGCTGCCGAGGGCTTCGACTGAGGGGCGCTGCATGACGAGCATGGGCTGCCGTGTCCTTTCGGTTGCCGGCGGTGCCGGGATTCTTGGGCGAGGGTCGTTAGTGGGTCAGGGCTTCGGGGTCACTTCGAGTACAACTCGACAATGAGCGACTCGCGGACCGGGACGTCGATGTGGTCGCGCTGGGGTAGGTCGCGCACGGTGACCTGCTTCCCGCCGTCGCCGGCCTCGAGCCAGCCGACGAGGCTGCGGTCGAGCACGTCGATGTTGTGCTGGATGACGATCATCTGCGCGGCCTTCGGGGAGAGGGTGACCACATCACCCTTGCGCACGCGGAAGCTCGGGATGTCGACGCGGCGACCGTTGACCTGCACGAGCCCGTGGTTGACGAACTGGCGGGCCTGGGGCCGAGTGGAGGCCCAGCCGGCGCGGAACGCGACGTTGTCGAGGCGGGTCTCGAGGAGGATGAGCAGGTTCTCACCGGTCGGACCCTGCATC
>RFQQ01000105.1 GCA_009924875.1 Actinomycetota bacterium
CGCGACGCCGGCGTCGCGGCAGTAGGCGTCCGCGCCGATCGCCTCGCCGAACTCCTCGTTGAGTGGGGCGCCGCCAACCATGACGATGTAGCGCTCCCGAAGGCCCTTGGCCTCGAGGGTGTCGATGACGACCTTCATGTACGGCATGGTGGTCGTGAGCAGGGCGGACATTCCGAGGATGTCGGGCTGGTGCTCCTCGAGCGCGTCGAGGTACTTGTCGACGTCACAATTGATGCCAAGGTCGACGACCTCGAACCCGGCCCCCTCCATCATCATGGCGGTCAGGTTCTTGCCGATGTCGTGGATGTCGCCCTTGACGGTGCCGATCACGATCTTGCCGATCGGCTCGACGCCGGTCTCGGCGAGGAGCGGGCGAAGCACTTCCATTCCGGCCTTCATCGCGTTCGCCGCGAGGAGCACCTCGGGGACGAAGAGAATTCCGTCGCGGAAGTCGATGCCGACGATCCGCATACCCTCGACCAGCGCGTCGTTGAGGGTCTTCTCGGCCGACCATCCGCGGTCGAGAAGAATGGTGGTCCCCTCGACGATCTCGTCACCGAGTCCGTCGTAGAGGTCGTCGTGCATCTGGCTGACGAGGTCGTCGTCGGACAGCGCGGCGAGATCGATGTCGTCGTTCTCTTCGGTCACGTGCACCTCCTGGGAACACGCTCGGAGGCCCCGAAGGGTCCTCGCCCATGGGTTCAAAGTCCGGATCCCCCCGGGAGCCGGACTCCGTCATTCACTTCACGCACTCACAATTCGACTACTCAGAACCCGAGTAGTCGGTTCCATCATACGGAACAGGTCCGTATGGTGAAATCGTAGCACGCCAATGAGCCACCTGTGACATCCGTCAAGTCCGCCGTTCCATCAGGCGGAACCGTCAGCGGGAGGCTCGAATCAGGGCTCGAGGCTGCCGGCGACGCGCTTGGACACGCGGGCCGCCGTGCGGACCACCGCCCGGGTGATCGCCTCCCGACGGTCGGGATCAGGGAAGCGGTACGCCGGGCCGTGCACATGGATCGCCGCGATCACGGAACCCGCTGGATTGAAGATCGGGGCCGCCACCGAGTTGATGCCCTCGGACATCTCCTCCATCGTCCACGCGAAGCCATCGCGACGTACCGACTCGAGTCGGCGGATGATGGCGACCGGGTCGGTGATCGAGCGCTCACACCAGGCCGGAAACGGGTCGGCCAGGGCGGCGGCCTGCTCCTCGTCAGAGGAGAACGCGAGCAGCACCAACCCTGAAGAGACCACGTGAGCGTCAACCGTCTCACCGGTCCAGTCGCGCAGCTGCACCTCCTGGCCGGCGTTCACCTGGTCGAGGTAGTAGACGCCTCGGCCCTGAAGCACCCCAATTCCAGCATCCTCCTCGAGGAGATCTACGAGGTCCTGGAGATGGGGGCGGCTGATCGAGACGATGTTGCGGCCGGGGGACGCGGCGGCGCTCAATTCGATGAGGGTCTCCCCGAGCCCGTAGGTGCTCGAACTCTCGCTCTGCTCGACAGCGCCGAGGTCGACGAGCGTGGAGAGCAGGCGACCGTGCTCTTCGGGAGGTCGGTCCGCTCGGCGATCTCGGACACGCCAGCCGGCCCAGTGGACAGGCTGCGCAGCACCGAGAAGGCGCGAGTGACTGACTGGACTCCTGACATGATCCTCCGTAAGTCCCCACTGTTCCACAATGTGGAACAGATGCCAACCTAATGCGCGGGAAAATCCGACCGAATCAGACGGCGCCGAGCATCCTCGCCGCGGCGAGGGTGTTCTCCAGCAGGCAGCCGATCGTCATTGGTCCGGTGCCTCCGGGCATGGGGGTGATCGCTCCCGCGACCGCTTGGACGCGATCGAAGTCGACATCGCCGACGATTCCCTCGGCGGTGCGGGACACCCCGACATCGAGCACCGCGGCCCCCGGCCGCACGTGATCAGGTCCAATCATGTGCGCCTGACCGGCCGCCGCCACGAGGATGTCCGCTTCGCGACAGACCTCGATCAGATCGGCGGTGCGCGAGTGAGCGAGCGTCACCGTGGCATCGCAGCCCCGACGACCAAGTAGCAGAACTTGCGGGAGTCCGACCAAGGTGGATCGGCCGACGACGACCGCCCGACGGCCCGAGGTCTCGATGCCGTAGCGCTCGATCAGCCGCATGACGCCGAGCGGCGTGCACGGCACGTGCCCCGGCAGATCGCGCACGAGTCGGCCGAGGGACCGTTCGGTGAGACCATCGACGTCCTTCTCCGGCGGCAACAGGGCGAGCACGGGTTCGGGATCGAGGTGGGCGGGCAGCGGGAGCTGCACGAGGATGCCGTGCACCGACGGATCGGCCACCAGAGCAGCGACCTGCTCCTCGACCTCGGCCTGGGTGGCCGACTCGGGCAATTCGACCCCGCGGGACACGAGACCGGCCTCCTCGGCCTTGCGGTGCTTCATCCGGACGTAGATCTGGCTCGGCTTGTCCCCGCCGACAAGAACCGTCGCCAGGCACACCGCGGGCGATCCCGCCGCCTCGATCTCTGACCGCAGCCGAACCACCGTCTCGTCGCGAAG
>RFQQ01000106.1 GCA_009924875.1 Actinomycetota bacterium
AGGGCATTCAACTCGGTGGTGTGGACGCGGTACTCGCCGCGAGCATCTTCCACTTCGGGGCCCACACCCTCGCCGAGGCTCGGGAATCGCTCGTCGCTGCCGGCATCACCGTGCGCGAGCTGCCCCGCTAGGTTCACGCCATGACCAGCCCCTCTATGCAATACCGCCGACTCGGCAACTCGGGTCTCAAGGTGTCGGCCCTCGGCTTCGGCTCGTGGGTCACCTTCGACACCCAGATGGATCTGACCCCCGCGCTCGAGTGCATGCAGGCTGCCCGCGACGCCGGGTGCAACTTCTTCGATAACGCCGAGGCGTACGCCGGAGGCCGGAGCGAGGAGATCATGGGGCGCGCCCTTCGCGAACTCGGCTGGCCGAGGTGGTCGTACGTGGTCACGACCAAGCTCTATTGGGGGATCCACGACGACCCGAATATGAAGTTCACGCTGAACCGCAAGTACCTCATGCACGGAATCGACGGGTCGCTCGAGCGGTTCGGGCTCGACTTCGTCGACGTCGTCTACTGCCATCGCAGCGACCCGAACACCCCGATGCTCGAGACCGTCCGCGCGATGAGCGACATCGTGTCCTCGGGTCGTGCGCTCTACTGGGGGACGAGCGAATGGTCCGCCGACGAGATCCGGCACGCGATCGACCTCGCCGAACTGCACCATCTCCATGCTCCGATCACCGAGCAGTCGCAGTACAACCTGATCGAGCGACGCCGGGTCGAGAAGGAGTACGCGAGGCTTCACGCCGAGACCGGCTACGGCAACACGATCTGGTCGCCGCTCGCCTCAGGCTTGCTCACCGGCAAATACCGCGACGGTGTGCCCGAGGGCTCCCGCGCGGCCCTCGAGGGTTACGAATGGCTCCGCGATCGCCTCACGGACGCCGATGCCCTCGCCCGGGTCGAGTCGCTCCGACCGATCGCCGACCGTCTCGGATGCTCCATGTCGCAACTCGCGATCGCCTGGTGCACCCGTCACCCCATGGTGTCGAGCGTGATCACGGGGGCGAGCCGGGTCGAGCAGGTCCGAGAGAACTTCGGAGCGCTCGAGGTCATGGACGCCCTCGATGACGCCGTTGCCGAGGAGATGGTGTCCGCTCTCGGGTGAGGTCAGGCGCCGACGGCGTGATACCCGCCGTCGACGTGGACGACCTCGCCGGTGGTCTTCGGGAACCAGTCGCTCAAGAGAGCGACACAGGCCCGTGCGACCGGCTCGGAATCATGGACGTCCCAGCCAAGGGGGCTGCGGCCATCCCAGGTGTCCTCGAAGAGGGCGAAGCCGGGAATCGACTTCGCCGCCATGGTGCGGATCGGGCCCGCCGCGACGAGATTGCATCGAATCTGCCGCGGGCCGAGTTCCTTGGCGAGGTATCGGGAGAGGCTTTGGAGGGCGGACTTCGCGACCCCCATCCAGTTGTAGGCAGGCCATGCCTGGCTGTTATCGAAGTCGAGACCGACGATCGAACCGCCATCGGGCATTAACGGCACGAAGGCGTCGGCGAGCGTCTTGAGTGAGTACGTCGAGATGTGCATCGCCGTGGCGACGTCCTCCCAGGGCGCGCCGAAGAAGTCGTCGCCCAGACAGGAGGCTGGGGCAAACCCAATCGCGTGGAGCACCCCATCGACGTGCCCGAGCGCCTCGCGAACTTGCTCGCGCACCGACTCCACGTGGTCGGCCACCGTGACATCGAATTCGAACACGGGCGGGGCGGGGTCCAGCTTCCGCGCCGTGCGCTGGGTCAGAGAGACGGCGCGACCGGCGCCGGTCAACACCACTTCGGCGCCCTCGGCGATCGCCAATCGCGCCACGCCGAACGCCAAGGACGCGTCGGTGAGTACGCCGGTGATGACGAGTTTTTTGCCGTCGAGTATTCCCATGGCACGGACCGTAGCCCTCGTGATGGTCGCGGGCGGGCGATGTGCGATGATCCCGGGGTGACGCGCGACGACGGTCAGGGCCCGGGACTCATCGGAGTCATCGGCGGCAGCGGCCCCGCCGGAAGCGCCCTCGCGGCGCGCCTCGCGAGCGTCGGCTTCTCCGTCATGATCGGCTCGCGGTCGAAGTACCGAGCGATGGAGGCCCGCGATCACTACGTCGACCTCCACCCCGAACTCGCCGAGTCCTTGACCTTCGGTGACAACGCGGCGGCGGCCCGAGCCGACCTGATCGTCATCGCCACACCGTGGGACTCCGCCGCGACGATGGCCCAGGAGTACCAGGAGGACCTCCGAGGCAAGGTCGTGGTCTCGATGGCGAACGCCCTCGTGCGCGTCGGACACGAGTTCCAGCCGCTCGTCCCCCCGCGTGGGAGCGTTGCCGCGCATGTGCAGGCGGCGGTACCCGGATGTCGGATCGTCGCCGCCTTCCACCACCTTCCTGCCAAGGAGCTCGGGCACCTCGGATCGCCGATCGACTCCGATGTGCTGATCTGCGGTGACGATCCAGCGGCGGTGCGCGAGGTGAGTGAGATCGTCGCGCGGATCCCCGGATGCCGACCCCTCGACGCCGGGGAA
>RFQQ01000107.1 GCA_009924875.1 Actinomycetota bacterium
CGGCTGCTCGACCGCGACTAAGCGGCTGCTACCAGAGGCCGACGAGGCCGGCGAGGCCCATGAGCGCGACGAGCGCTCCCGCTACCAGCAGGAACCGGTCAGCTCGCTCACCCCACAGGAGACTCGCTCGCGCTCGAAGCAAGCGGTAGATGCCCGAGGACGATGAGGCACGCGCCCAGGTGGCGATCCGGACACCGACCAGGATCATGAGGAGCGGCCAGATGAGCGTCATGACGACACCGTGCCACATGCGCGTCAGGTCGCTTCGGCTTATCGGTCGCGCTGGTCGATGCGGTTGCCGGTCGCGATGATCGACTCGGCCAGGGCGATCGCGGCGGGATCGAGCGGGGACTGGTCTCGGCGCATGAGCGCGAGATGACGGCGGAAGAGCTCTGGCCCCTCCACGAGACCGTGGGCATCTCCTCCCGGGGATCGCGAGAGCGCTCCCCACCCCATACCGAGTCGCACCATGGCTCGCACCACCGACGGCTGGTGGCTATCGGCGACCACCGTTCGGTCGGCACCGAGCGCCCGCAACGCCTCCATCGTCGACTCCCTCGTGTGGGAGCCATCGGGGAACAGCACCCAGGGGCCCCACGACGCTGGTGGTCCGATCTCGGTGCCCGAGGGCGCGATCACCACGATCGGCTCGGACAGCACCCGGGTGACGTCGACCCCCGGCGGGTGCTCGCCCGGTTCCACGCACACGATCAGATCGAGGGCACCTCGGCGCAGATCGGCGATCAACCCCGCCGAGGGTGCCACCGAGATGCTGAGCGAGACCTCCGGTCGCTCCACTCGGAACGAGTTGATCACCGAGTCGAAGTGCTCCACGGCGGCGACGTCGATGAGGCCGAGACGGATCGATCCGAGGGAGGAGCCGCGCATCCGATCCGCCCAGGAGGCGAGATCGCCGGTGAGGGCGACCACTCGCCGCGCGTGCTCGAGCACCGGCGTTGCCGAGGCCCGCAGTGGTCGACGTCGACCGTCTCGGTCGAAGAGCGGCACACCCACCCGGCGCTCGAGTTCGGCGAGCCCCTGCGACAGGGCCGAGGGGGTTACCCCGAGTGAGGCGGCCGCGTCAGCCCAGGTCGCGGCCATCGACACGGCGACCAAGTACTCGAGTTGTCGGAGACTGAGATCGGGGAGCGCTGAGGGCACCGGTGAAAAATAGTTCAGAGATGCTGAACAAACAGACACAATCAAACAGAACCGGTTTAGGTTCGAGGGATGTCCTCATCACAACCCTCCGGCCGGCTCGGCATTCTGCTCCCGGGACTCGGCGCCGTCGGCTCCACCCTGATCGCCGGGGTGCTCGCCGCCCGTAACGGCCTCGGGTCACCCATCGGCTCGCTCAGTCAACTCGGTCGGGTCGACCCGGGGGATGGCCAGCAACGGCCTATCCGCGAACTCGTCGACCTCGCCTCCCTCGACGACATCGTCTTCGGTGGGTGGGACCCCATCACTCCCAACGCACTCGAGGCCGCGCGCACCTCGGGCGTTCTCGGAGCGGAGCATCTCGATGCGTTGTCGGGAGAGCTCGAGGGAATCGTCCCCATGGACGCCGTCTTCGACCGCGCCTGGGTCTCCCGTCTCGACGGAGTCCGGGTCAAGTCAACCGGTGGCCACTGGGCGAGCGCAGAGGCGCTCATCGACGACATCGCCCGATTCCACGCCGAGCACGCCGTCGATCGAGTGGTCATGGTGTGGTGCGGGTCCACGGAGGCCTTCAGTGAGCCCTGCGAGATCCACGACAACCTCGCGGCCTTCGAAGCGGCGCTCCGGGCGGACGACCCTCGAGTCGCGCCTAGCCAGATCTACGCGTACGCCGCGCTCCAGTCCGACGTCCCCGTGGCCAACGGCTCACCCAACCTGATGCTCGACCTGCCGTGCATGGTCGAACTCGCCGAGAGCCGCGGGGTCCCGATCGCCGGTCGCGACTTCAAGACTGGCCAAACCCTGATGAAGACGATCCTTGCCCCCGGGCTACGGGCCCGCATGCTCGGTATCCGGGGGTGGTACTCGACCAACATCCTCGGCAACCGCGATGGCTACGTCCTCGACGACCCTGCCAACTTCCGAACCAAGGAGTTGTCCAAACTCGGAGTGCTCGAATCGATCCTCGAGCCCGACGTGCACCCCGACCTCTATGGCGAGCTCGACCATGTTGTTCGAATCAACTACTACCCGCCGCGCGGGGACGACAAAGAGGGCTGGGACAACATCGACATCTTCGGATGGCTCGGCTACCCCATGCAGATCAAGGTCGACTTCCTCTGCCGCGACTCGATCCTCGCGGCGCCCATCGCCCTCGACCTGGCTCTCTTCCTCGACCTTGCGCATCGCAATGGATCGGCCGGCGTTCAAGACTGGCTCGGCTTCTACCTGAAGGCGCCTCAGACCGCGGACGACTCAGCCCCCGACCACGACCTCTTCCACCAACTCGGCGCACTCGAGGCACAACTTCTCGAGTGGCGGGTCGGCTGACCGGTCGGG
>RFQQ01000108.1 GCA_009924875.1 Actinomycetota bacterium
GGCCTCGACCGCGGGGCGCAGATCACCCGCGGGCCACGGCAGGTCGGCAATTCCGCGGACGCCGACCCGGAGTGACCGCGGGGACAGACCGGTCCCAGCTGATTGGGCCCACAGGAGGCGGGACGCGATGGGTGACGTGAGCACCGCCGCGATCTCATCGGGCGATCTGTGCTCGAGAGGCTCGAGACGCACAACGGGCACCGCTGGGATCCATGCCCCCGCGCCGTCGCTCACGGCCTCGAGCACCCGGGTCTGCGTGGCGACGAGCACCTTGGGAACGAGGGTCGACTCGGCCCATCGTCGGAACCGGTTGCTGAGGCGGTCCATTTCCACCCGTGGAGCGTCGAAGCGCTCCTTGGCGAATCGGGCTGGCCGATGTCCCCAGAAACACACAGCGGGATCGATGAGACCACTGGTGATGAGCGGAGGTCCATGACCACCGTCGACGACGCTGCCGGCGAGGCCGTAATACTCGTCGCGAAAGTTCGCGCGCACCCGGGCCCGCTCAGCGATTGTCCCCTTCGTTGAGAGACGGCTCGGAATTGGAGGCAGGTCGAGTCGGTCGGTCACGATGCCGGTCCAGTCGATCTTCCCCGGGCGCCGACTCCGCTCGAACACGACCGAGCAGACGGTGACCTGCGCCTCGAACGTAGGCAGCTCCGACCACCACGACCATCGGAGCCGGTAGACGGATTCGGTGCGCTGACGGATGTTGTCCGCGTCGCGGCTACTCAGGATCGACTGGGGAAGAATCAGCGCGACTCGGCCGCTCTCCGGTCGCGCGAGTTCGAGTGCGAGATCCCAGAAGCGTGTCGCGAGGTCGGCGTACGGCGAGCCAGGGGGGCTAGCGGTGTCCGGTCCCCGACTCGACAACGGACTTGAGAAGGGCGGATTCGCGACCACCAAGTCGAAGCTGGACCGCTCCCATGGGTGCTCGAGAGCGTTCCCTTCGACGATGGTCGCCGAACGACCGAGCCGAGTTCGGGCGGAACGGGCCGCCGCCGGGTCGATCTCGCAGCCGAACGCCTCCACGTCGAGTCCTCTCGTCGCGAGCGCGTGGATCGCTGCGGCAAGGAGACGTCCGTCCCCACAGGCCGGATCGATCACCCTGACCGGTGATGTCGAGGTGCCCAGGCCCTCGACCGCGGCAGTGACAACGAGGTCGACGAGGTGGTCCGGGGTGTACCAGGCCCCGTGCCTCGATCGGTCGTCGGGGGCTCCCCTCACCACCCTGGTTGTCCTGCTTTCATCGACCGGAGCGTAGGGTTCGACCCGTGCCCGACCGGTACCTGGCCTTCGCCCGCGATGACTGGGCGACCCTTCGCGCCGCGACCCCGCTGACGCTGACCGAGGACGACCTCGATCACCTCCGGGGCATCAACGAGCGGATCGACCTCGACGAGGTCGCAACGGTGTATCTGCCGCTCAGCCGCCTGCTCAACCTCTACGTCAGCGCCGTCCAGGATCTTCACCGGGTCTCCGCCACCTTCCTCGGGGCCATCTCGCCGAAGGTGCCGTATGTCATTGGTGTGGCGGGCTCTGTCGCGGTTGGCAAGTCGACGTTCTCGCGCATCCTTCAGGCCCTCCTCGCGAGGTGGCCCGACCATCCGCGCGTCGATCTGGTCACCACCGACGGATTCCTCCTACCGAACCGGGTGCTCGAGGAGCGCGGCCTGATGGAACGCAAGGGCTTTCCGGAGAGTTATGACACGAGAGCCTTGCTCGGATTCCTCCGCCAAGTGAAGAGCGGCGTGGAGTCGGTTAGCGCGCCGGTGTACGACCACACGGTCTACGACATCGTCCCCGACGAGGTGGTCACCGTTTCGAGCCCCGACATCGTCATCGTGGAGGGTCTGAACGTTCTGCAGGTGGACCGCGCCGGCGCGGAATTCGTCAGCGACTACTTCGATTTCTCGATCTACATCGACGCCGATGAGCACGACATCGCGTCGTGGTACGTCGATCGGTTCCTCACCTTCCGCGCCTCGGTCTTCCAACGAAGCGACAGCTTCTTTCGGAACTTCGCTGATCTCGACGATGACGAAGCCGTCGCGCTCGCCCAGGGGATCTGGGAGCGCATCAACGGCCGCAACCTACGCGAGAACATCGAGCCGACCCGCGAGCGGGCCTCGCTGGTGGTCCGCAAAGGAGCCGATCACCGCGTGACCGAGGTCTTGCTCCGCAAACTCTGAGGTCGCTCATCCCACGAGTTGACGAGAGCGGGAAGCTCAACGATCGACTCGAGCACCGGAAACTCGTGGTCGCTCGCGTCGACTGTCTCGTGCTCCCAGGTCACGTGGTACGGGATGTGGACGGCGCGCCCGCCAAGCGCGAGCACGGGGAGCACATCGCTCGGGACGGAGTTGCCCACCATCGCGAATCCAGTCGGGTCAATGGACCATTCGGAGAGGAGTCGCTGGTAGGTCTCGGTGTCTTTCTCGAGGACCACGCCGACGCGGTCGAAGAGGTGGTCGAG
>RFQQ01000109.1 GCA_009924875.1 Actinomycetota bacterium
ACTCGACCCATCGGCCATCGGATCTGATGACGCCAACTCGGTCGTCTTGGCCGCGCGCGATGGATCGGCGACGCTTCTCGATCCGGGCGAGACACCTCTCGTCGAAGAGGTGGCCGCGGTCGTGGGGGTGATCGAAGCGGACAACGGCGTGGTGCTGGTGATCGACCGTGTGCTCATCGCCGAGGTCGACGGAGTTCCCGATCTCGTCGTCTCCTGGTCGTCGACGGGTTTCGTGGTCGCTGGGGCGGTCACCGATAGTGACTCAGCGGAGGTCCTCTTCCGCTTGATCGGTGTGTCCCCGGAGGTCGACCAAAACTCATTGATCGACGGTGAGACGCTGGGTGCTCTCGGGGGTCTGCTGTCGGTCATCCCTGAGGCGCTCTCCGATGGGACACTCCTGATCGAGTCGGATCGTGCGTCGCTGACCGGGACATTCCGCGAGGTGTATCTCGGGGAGGCGCTCGCTGCGATCGCGCTCGCGCGCGGGGTTGAGGTCGATCTCGTAGCGCCCCCTCCTGTTGGGGTGGACGATGGGGTTCGGGTGGCGACAGCGCTCGACGACCTCCTGCTCGCCGAGCCGATCGTGTTCACCTCTGAGGGGACCGAGATCGACGAGGCCTCGGAGTCGACGCTTGACGAGATCGCTCGACTGCTTGGCGAGGTCCCCACCGCGCTCATCGAAGTGCGGGGCCATACCGACTCCGATGGCGTGGAGGGGTCGAATGTCCTGCTGAGTCGCGGTCGCGCGGAGTCGGTGGTCGCGGCGTTGGTGGCTCGCGGACTCAAGTCGACGCAGTTCGTCGCCGTAGGGGTCGGATCGGCCGAACCGGTTCTTGTCGACGGCGTTGAGGACAAAGTGCTGAGCCGTCGCGTCGAGTTCGTCGTCACGATTCCGTGACCCACCTGGTCCCCGGTCACCCCGGGCGGTCATGTGGGATGATTGTTCCGCATGCCCTACACGCTCACCGTCGGCCTCCTCTGGTATGGAGCGGCGCTCGTCATCGGCATCATCCTCGGCTGGTTGCTCCGCTCGACCTCAGCGGTTCGTCAAGTGTCCCGAGCGCGACGGCAGGAGCGCGCATCGGTGCAACAGGAGCTGGATGATCTTCGACGCCGGTCGGGATCCGAGGAGGAACTGAGGGTCGAGCGCAATCGGCTCCGGCATGACAACGACGTGCTGCGTGAGCAGCTCGCCGCAAACCGGCCGGCGGCCGGGCGGGCTGGTGATGAGTTCGATGTCGGCAAACGAGCGGAGGACCGAGAGGGTCCGGTCGGAGACGCGCCGACGGCTCCCGATCTCGCTGAGGGCGCCCGCCTGCTCGGTCGTCGGATTAGCCCCGATGATCTTCAGGTGATCAATGGGATCGGACCGGTCATCGAAGGATTACTCAACGGGATTGGTATCGGCACGTGGTCCGAACTCGCTGCCGCTGAGATTGGGACGCTGTCGAGCATGCTCGCTGATGCCGGATCTCGATTCGCCCGACACGACCCCTCAAGTTGGCCCGAGCAGGCACGGCTGCTCCACCGAGGGGAGTGGGAGGCGTTCCTAGCGATCGAATGAGATCGGGCCGGTCCGGTCGGTTGGTCCCCGACTACTGTCTCGGACGATGACAGCACCCATCGGCCCGTACAGCCCAGTCGTCGTGGCGGGAGATCTCGTGATCGTCTCGGGTCAGCTTGGGCTCGTCGACGGTGTGCTCGCCGACGGGGTGTCCGAACAGACGGCGGCGGTCATCGCGAACCTCTCCGCTCGTCTCGGGGAGGTCGGTGCCACCCTCGCTGATGTGGTGAAGACGACCTGTTTCCTGACGGACATGGCGACGTTCAGCGAGTTCAACGACGCGTACATCTCCGGCTTCGGTGACCATCGGCCCGCCCGGTCGACCATTGGCGTCGCGGGGTTGCCGCTCGGGGCCGCGGTCGAGATCGAGGCGTGGGCCCACCGGGGCTGATCGGGCAGTGGAGTAGGGTTCGGCCGTGGCCGTGGCTGGAGCAATCGCGATCATCGTCGTCCTCGCGCTTTTCCCGGTGCTCATCCTCATGAGTGGAGGGCTCGCCAGTGCGATCATCGGCGCCGTTCTCCAACGTGACGGAGAGGTTCGCCACGAGGGTTCGGAACTCCTCGAACTCGACGACTGAGCAAACTCGATGACGGCTATCGATCGAGAAGCCGAACCGTTCGACCTCGTTATTCATAACGCGGCGCTCATCGCGACCGTCGATGACGATCGAACGGAGGTGCGAGATGGATGGGTCGCCGTCCGCGACGGCTTGATCGCCGACATCGGTAGTGGTCAGGCTCCAACGGCCCTCGAGCGAATCGACGCCACGGGTTGCCTGGTCACACCGGGTCTCATCAACACCCACC
>RFQQ01000110.1 GCA_009924875.1 Actinomycetota bacterium
AGCAGACCCCGCTTCCACGCGTACACGAGACCATCGAGCAACAGCACGATGAAGGCGAGCATGGTGATCAGCCCGAAGGCGCCGTAGCGCTCGATGGCGGCGGCCCACGGGAAGATGAACACCGCCTCGACGTCGAAGATCACGAACAGCAGGGCGAAGACGTAGTAGCGAACCTGGCTCTGCGACCAGCCGAGCCCGACCGGATCGACGCCCGACTCATAGGCGATGAGCTTCTCGCGCGTGGGCTTGGACGGGCGCACGGCAGCAGCCAGACCGAGGAGAAGACCGGCCACGAGGACTGCCGCCAAGCCGAACCAGACGACGTTGAGGTAATCGCGCAGGAACAGCGACATCGTCCGCCGAGGCTACCAGCCGCCTCCGAGCCTGTCCCAAACCCTCGGAGGGGTCTCAGACGGCGAATCCACCGAGTTTTGTCTCGAGATACTCGGCGATTCCGTCGTGGCTTCCCTCGCGCCCAATACCCGAGTCCTTCATCCCACCAAAGGGCGCGGAGGCGGCGGTCGGATTGACGTCGTTCACACCGATGATCCCGAATCGGAGGCCCTCGAACGCGCGGATCGCTGTGGAGAGGTCTCGGGTGTAGACGTAGGCCGCCAACCCGTACTCGGTGTCGTTCGCGAGCTCCAGCACGTGGTCGACATCGCCGTAGGTGATGACCGGCGCGACGGGACCGAAGGTCTCCTCCCGGTAGATCGCCATAGAGTCGTCAACCCCGGTCAGGAGCGTCGGCGCGAAGAAGTGACCCGCGGCGAACTCGCCGTCGGACAGGCGGTGGCCGCCGACCACCGCATCGGCGCCCTTGGCCACCGCGTCGTCGACCTGGGCCTCGACCTTGGCGACCGCCGCTTCGTTCACGAGGGGGCCAACACCGACTCCGTCGACGAAGCCATTTCCGGCTCGCACCGCCGCGACGCGCTCAGTCATGGTCGAGATGAAGGCATCGGCCTGGGATTCCGCCACATACATGCGGTTCGGACTGATGCACGCCTGGCCCGCGTTCAGGAACTTGAGTGCGGCGGCCCCCTTCGCTGCCCGAACGGGGTCGGCGTCGGGGAAGACGATGAATGGGGCGTGGCCTCCGAGTTCGACCGAGATCCGCTTGAGATTGCCGGCGGCGACCCCGGCGAGCCGCCGACCGACCGCCGTCGAGCCGGTGAAGGTGATCTTGCGTACCGCGGGGTGCGTGGTGAGAACCTCGCCGATCGGTACCGGGTCGAGAGCGGTTACCAAGTTCGCAACCCCAGCCGGCAGGCCGACCTCCTCGAAGATCTCAAAAACCGCTCGGGCGCACAGCGGCGTCGCTTCAGCGGGTTTCAGCACGAGGGTGCAGCCAGCGGCCAGGGCGGGGCCCATCTTCCTCGTGAGCATCGAGATCGGGTAGTTCCACGGCGTCACCATGCCAACGACACCGACGGGCTGTCGGAGCACCAGGAATCGTTGATCCGCTCGAGCTGAGGGGAGCCACTCCCCTGTCACCCTCGTGGCCTCCTCGGCGTAGAAGCGGAGGAAGTCCCCGGCGTAAGCGACCTCGTTACGGCTTGCCCTGAGCGGTTTGCCCTGCTCACGGGTCATGAGCTCAGCGAGGGACTCCGAGCGCTCGTTCATCAACTGCCAGGCGGCGTAGAGCAGGTCGGCTCGCTCCTTCGCGGTGGTCGCGGACCACCCGGCGAACGCACGGTCCGCTGCCTCGACCGCTCGCACCGCATCGTCCGCGTTGCCGTCAGGAGCGTCGCCGATGACGTTCCCGGTCGCCGGATCGGTCACCTCGAAGCGACGACCAGACGACGCTTCACACCATTCGCCATCAATGAACATGGCGGCCAACCTAGTGGCCGACCCTCAGCGCTTCGCAGAGCGGAGAACCGAGCCCGAGGTCAGGGCATCGCGACGACGAGCGAGGCGGTGATCACCGGCACCAGGACCAACACGATCGCCTCGACCGGCAGTGACACCCCCGCGACCGGGGCACCACGGCGCCCCATGAGGTGATGTCTGAGACCGAGGAGCCCGGCTACCGCCACGAAAAGGATCTTCACGATCAAGGTCTTCCCCCACTCCGAATCACCGAGGCCAAACGACCAGCCGTGGATCATGAGCACCATCGCGACACCGCTCAACGTGATCGCGCCGACCGTGATCGGCAGGAGTCGACCCAGTCGCAGGATCACCCGCCTCGCCGCGTCGGGCTCCCGGCGTCGGATGAGAACGAGACCGATCACCGAGCCGACCCACGCCGAGGCGGTCACGACGTGCGTCATCGATGACGCGGCGTGGAGCGGCCGCCACCCGAGTGTCACGGCGTGACCGTCGAACGCGAA
>RFQQ01000012.1 GCA_009924875.1 Actinomycetota bacterium
GCCTTCTCGCTGAGACCGAGTTCATCGACCACGGGCACCCGGCTGTGGTCACCTTCGTTGAGCAGGCTCTCGCTGAGGTCGACGCACGGACACCGATGGAAACGGCGATCGCGCTTTTTCACTCGGTACGCGACAGCATCAGGTACGACCCCTACCGCTGCTCGCGCGACCCTGAGGCGTATCGAGCGAGCGCGGTGGCCCTTTCCCCAACCAACTGGTGCGTCCCGAAGAGTGTTCTGTTGTGTGCGGCTGCACGCGCCACCGGGATTCCCGCGCGTCTTGGTTTCGCCGATGTCCGCAATCACCTCACCTCTGAGCGCCTGCATGCGGCGATGGGAACCGACGTGTTCATGTGGCACGGATACGCCGAACTCCACCTCGATGGGCGCTGGTTCAAGCTCAGTTCCGCCTTCAACCTCGACATGTGCGAGCGATTCGGCGTGGGGGTGCTCTCCTTCGACGGGACCGCCGACGCGCTCATGCACCCATTCGACGCGTCAGGTCGACGCCACATGGAGTATCTCCGGGACCACGGGAGCTTCGACGACCTTCCACTCGAGCGGATCCTCTCGGATTTCGACGAGTTCTACCCGGATTTCCTCGAGGCGCCGCGACCCGACGACCTCGAGTTCCCTCATTGAGCCCCGGTCAGACCTCGACGGGTCGACGAGCGTGTCGGATCCGGTCCTGAGGGTCGAGGTGAAGTTTGCGGAGTCGGATGCTCGACGGTGTGACCTCAATGCACTCATCGGTATCGATGAACTCGAGAGCGTGTTCGAGCGAGAGCAGTCGGTGGGGCGTGAGTTTCACCGTTTCATCGGCTGATGAGGCTCGCATATTGGTCAACTTCTTCTCGCGGCAGATGTTGACGTCCATATCTCCTGACCGGGAGTTCTCCCCGACGATCATCCCGCAGTACACCTGCGTGCCCGGCCCGACCATGAGGGTCGACCGCTCCTGCAGGTTGATCATCGCGTAGGTCGTGGCGGGGCCGGTTCGGTCGGCGACAAGCGATCCACGTTCGCGGGCCCTGAT
Organism: Actinomycetota bacterium; assembly: GCA_009924875.1. Taxonomy (GTDB): domain Bacteria; phylum Actinomycetota; class Acidimicrobiia; order Acidimicrobiales; family Ilumatobacteraceae; genus Casp-actino5. The sequence goes on from RFQQ01000012.1 coordinate 1,036, forward strand.
CTCCCCCGCCCACGGCTCGTGTCGGTCGTAGACGTGGCTGATTACTCCGGTGCCCCGCGTCTCGGTGAGGAACTCAGTTCGGAAGCCGATCAGCCCTCGGGCGGGAACGAGGTACTCGAGACGGACCCAGCCGAGTCCGTGGTTGGCCATCGACTCCATGCGCCCACGTCGCGAGGCCAGCAACTGGGTGACGGTACCGAGGTGCTCCTCAGGCACGTCGATCGTCACGGCTTCCACCGGCTCGTGCCTGACACCGTCGATCACCCTGGTGACGACCTCGGGCTTGCCGACGGTCAGTTCGAATCCCTCGCGGCGCATCGTCTCGACGAGCACAGCGAGTTGGAGCTCACCTCGTGCCTGCACCTCCCACGCGTCGGGGCGCTCGGTTGGCCCGACACGGAGACTCACGTTGCCGACGAGCTCGGCGTCGAGGCGCGCCTTCAGCAGGCGAGCCGTCAGTTTGGAGCCCTCGCGACCGGCGAGCGGCGAGGTGTTGATACCGATCGTCATGGAGAGGGCCGGCTCGTCGACGGTGATCACCGGAAGAGCGCGCGGGTCCTCCGGGTCAGCGAGGGTCTCGCCGATCGTGATGTCGGTGATGCCGGCGACGGCGACGAGGTCGCCTTGCCGAGCCGAGTCGACCGGTCGGCGCTCGAGGTGCTCGGTCAGGAGCAGTTCGGCAACTTTGACCCTCGTCACGGTGCCATCTGAGCGACACCAGGCCACCTGTTGGCCCTTGGTCAACGTTCCCTCGACGACTCGGCACAGGGCCAGCCGACCCAGATACGGGTTGGCATCGAGATTGGTCACCCAGGCTTGGAGGGGCGCCCCGGGCGTGAAACGTGGCGGAGGGACATGGGCGAGAACCGTCTCGAAGAGGGCGCGCAGATCCGTGGTCGGTTGGGCCGGGTCGAGGCTTGCCCAACCATCACGGCCCGCGCAGTAGACGATCGGAAAATCGAGCTGAGCGTCCGAGGCATCGAGGTCGATGAACAACTCGTAGACCTCGTCGACGACTTCGGAGACGCGCGCGTCCGGGCGATCCACCTTGTTCACCACGAGGATCACCGGCATCTCGCGGGCGAGCGCCTTGCGGAGTACGAAACGGGTCTGGGGAAGCGGACCCTCCGCGGCGTCCACCAGAAGCACGATCCCGTCGACCATGGTGAGCGCTCGCTCCACCTCACCACCAAAGTCGGCATGGCCCGGGGTGTCGACGATGTTGAGCGTGACGCCCTCCCAGACGAGCGAGGTGTTCTTGGCGAGGATGGTGATCCCCTTCTCTCGCTCGAGATCCATCGAGTCCATGACGCGTTCCGCGACCGACTCGTTGGCGCGGAACGCACCGGATTGGCGGAGCATGGCGTCGACAAGCGTGGTCTTGCCATGGTCGACGTGGGCGACGATCGCGAGATTGCGAAGATCGTCGCGTTGAGCGAGGGGGGTTGACATGCCGCGGGGACGCTATCGACGCCCGAGTGCGGCCACGCCGCTCAGCGACGTCGTTCGCCGAACCGGTTCCAGTGGGTAACAGCCTCCACTGGTTTGCGACGGGCGATACCGAACCTCCCGGTCGGGTAGCCAACCGGGACGAGCGCGGCGATTTCGTATCGGTCGGATGACACTCCGAGTTCTTCGAGCACTTCCGATGCGTACACGCGGATCACGGTCGTCAGCGCTGTCCCAAGGCCATAGGCGCGGGCCGCGAGACAGAAGTTCTGAACGGCTGGGTAGACGCTCGCGTCGAGTCGACCGATGTCGAGCGGACCGTCGGCGTCCTCGGAGCCCCACGCGATCCTCGGCTGAAGAAACAGCACCAACACCGGGACGTCGGCCATGTTGTCGGCGAGGTGACGGCTCGCGTCGCGGGTTCGTTCCCATGAACGGCGGTCGTCATCTGATCGAAAGTCGCTCGGATCCTCGAGCGATGCCTCGTAGCGGTGATAGGCGCGGCCGTACCAGTCAGCGACCCAGGCCCGAACGTCCGGTTCCGTGACGACGAGGTACTGCTGCGGTTGGACATTGCCCCCCGAGGGCGCCTGCTGGGCGGCGCGAAGGCATTCGAGGATCACCGCATCATCGACCGATCGGTCGCTGAAACGCCGGATCGCCCGCGTCGTCTTGATGTGCTCGAGGACGATTTCCGCACGATGGTCCTCGGACATGGCCACATTCTGACCCAACAAGGTCCGGCGATCGACAACCGCCGCCCGCTACGCGGGTGCGATCAGATCATCGACGCGTCGAGCTCGACGCCCATGAGGTGCTTGCCGAGCGTCTCAGCGAGACGGGGCGCCACCATGATGTGCTGCGGAACCACATGCGCGTCACGGAGGCAGCGTCCAAGGACGCTGGTGTCGTAGACAGCCGAGCCTCCCGCCACCGTAAACGCGCGATCGGTGACCGAAGTCGCCTCCGCGGCGGCGTGCATGGCGGCGAGACGCATCCCAACCCGCCGATCGACATCGATTGGTCGACCGGCAAGGGCCTCCTCCCATGCCTCGCCCACGCAGGTGTGCAACAGGGCACGGGCCGCACGCCACGATGCCTCCGACCGCGCCAGTTCGCCCTGAGCGAAACCGCTCTCGGCAAGGGTTCGCGATGAGAACTGCGGTGTCTTTGCACCGGCGATTGCGACCAACTCGTCGAGCGCTCGACGCGCGACACCGAGTCCAACCGCCGCCACGCCGATGGCGAGCAAAGTGAAGTTCGGGAAGGAGGCGATCGGATCATCACAGCGGGGTGCTTGACGCCCCGGAGCGACCGTGCGCTCAAGAGGCACCCGAACCTCATCCACTGAGAAGTCGAGTGATCCGGAACCCCTCATCCCCGAGGTGAACCATGTGTCGTGGAAGTCGATCTCCGACGCCGGGAAGATGCAGGTGCGCTGAACCCCGTCGTCGCAACGGGCGCCGCCGACGACCCAGTCGCAGTGCTGGGTACCGCTTCCCCACTGCCATCGACCGGAGACCACGACGGCATCACCATCGACTCGACCGATGCCGTTGGGCGCGAAGACGCCTCCGGTCGCCTTCGCCGAGGCGAACACCGAGCGAGCGACCTCCGGGTCGAGGAAGGCCGCCATGGAGGCGGTGGTACTCGAGATCATTGAGCACCATCCGGCGGCGCCGTCGGCGTGGGCCACCCGCTCGATCAGTTCGATGGTCCTGAGCGGGCTCGCGCCCGGTCCGCCGAGCTCGACGGGAAGGCACAGGCGCAGGAGACCCGCGTTGGCCAGCGCATCCACCGTCGATGCGGGGAGCCTCCGGTCCGCCTCCGCGCGATCAGCGCCAGCCCGGGCGACCTCGACCGCCTTCGACACCGCTTCCTCAGTGATGGTGCCCGCCATGTTGTGATCGTACGACGCGTGGACTCCGAGCGCAGGATCGCCCGTCGCTAGCGTGCTCTCGATGTCCGGGTGGAACTTCGCTGACGTGTTTGAGGGGATCGCCGCAGCCATGCCGGACGCACCGGCGCAGCGCCACGGGGACCGCGCCACCACGTGGGCGGAATTCGACCGTCGGGCCGACGGGATCGGGCGCGCTTTCCTCGATGCGGGCCTCGTCGAGCAGGACAAGGTCGCGCAGTACCTATACAACGGCCCCGAGTATCTCGAGAGCGTCCTCGGCTCCTTCAAAGCCGGCATGGCCATCGTCAACACGAACTACCGCTACACAGCCGATGAGCTGGTGTACCTCTGGGACAACGCGGACACCGCGGCCGTCGTCTTCCACGGCACGTTCACCGATCGAGTCGAGGAGGTCCGCTCTCGGCTCCCTGGAGTGCGGCTCTGGCTTCATGTCGACGATGGCTCCGGACCCGCCCCCTCCTGGGCGGTGCCCTACGAGCAGATGGCGTGCTCAGCCGGTGACCGAGCGATCGGTCCCTGGGGTCGAAGCGGTGACCACCTCCTGCTCCTGTACACCGGAGGCACCACCGGGATGCCGAAGGGTGTGATGTGGCGCCAAGCGGACGTGATCGGTGCGCTTGAGGCCAACAATCGTCGTCGCCTGCCGGACTCGGTCGATCCAGCCGCGGTGATCGATCGCCTGCGTGGTCCGGGCCCACGGGGGCTCCCGGGCGCGCCTCTCATGCATGGAACCGGGTTTTTCAACGCGATGAGCACCCTCCTGATCGGCGGGTCGATCACGACGCTGGTCGGTCGTCGTTTCGACCCGGTGGAACTGCTCGACACGATCGATCGAGAGCAGATCAACTCGATCTCGATCGTCGGCGACGCCTTCGCCAAACCGATCCTCGAGGCGCTCGATGCCGAGCCGGAACGCTGGGATATTTCGAGCCTGAGGGTGATCGTCTCGTCGGGCGTCATGTGGTCGAGGGCCACCAAAGAGGGACTGCTCCGTCACAACGCTCGCCTCATCCTGCTGGACACCTTGGGCTCGAGCGAGGCCATCGGCATGGCGACGAACACGACGACCGCGGAGAGCGCGGCCGAGACCGCCACGTTCACGCTCGGCCCGGGCACCCGAGTCGTGACCGAGGACGGCCGGGATGTGGCCCCCGGTTCGGGGGAACGAGGACGTGTGGCGCTAAGAGGCCACATGCCCCTCGGGTACTACAAGGACGAGGAGAAGTCCGCGGCCACGTTCCAAGTCATCGACGGCGTTCGCTACTCGATCCCCGGTGACTGGGCCGAAGTCGACGCCGATGGCGCGGTTCGACTCCTTGGCCGCGGGAGCCAGTGCATCAACACCGGCGGCGAGAAGGTCTACCCCGAGGAAGTGGAGGAGGCGCTCAAGACCCATGCTCTCGTCCGCGACGTGGCGGTTGTCGCCCTCCCCGACGAGCGATTTGGCCAGACCGTGTGCGCTCTCGTGGAGACCGTCGACGGCTCGACTCCCGATGCGGCCGATCTCATCGAGCACGTCAAGTCCCGACTCGCTGCCTACAAGGCCCCCCGAACCGTCATCGGGATCGATTCAGTCGGGCGGGCGGTGAACGGCAAGCTCGACTACCGGCGTCTTGGCGAGATCGCTCGAGAACGCTCCGGACTCACGAGCGAGTGACGGAACCCGGCTCATAGGCTCCCGCCGTGGCTGAAGCGTCAGGGGGGCTCGCCGCCGTCGATCCGGGGCGGCACGATCTGGTCCTGTTCGATCTCGACGGTGTCATCACACCGACTGCCGAACTGCATCGCGCCGCCTGGGCCGATCTGTTCACCGATTACTCGTTCACCGAGGATGACTACCTGCGCTTCATCGACGGACGAAGCCGCTACGACGGCGTGCGCGCCTTCCTCGCCTCCCGCGATGTCCATCTCCCTGAGGGGCATCCTGACGATCCCCCCGGCGATGAGAGCGTGTGCGCCCTCGGCAACCGGAAGGACTCAGCGTTCCGTGAGCGACTCGATCGCGGGGGTGTCCTCCCCTATCCGGATGCGACCCGCCTCATAGAGCGTCTCGATCCGCCAGGGGTGGCGAGCGCCGTCGTCTCCTCATCTCGCAATGCTCGCGGCGTGCTCGCGGCCGCCGGATTGCTTCAGCGCTTCGAGGTCGTCGTCGACGGTGTCGTAATCGACTCCGAGGGGATCGCCGGTAAGCCAAGCCCAGCGCCCTTCTTGCTCGCTGCTCGGCGATCGGGGGTCGATCCGGCCCGAACGGTGGTGATCGAGGACGCAGAGTCCGGGGTGACGGCGGGCGCGTCCGGGGGGTTCGGCCTGGTGATCGGTGTGGATCGGGTGGGGGCCCGCGAGGCGCTGCTCGCTGCCGGCGCGGACGTTGTCGTGGATGACCTCGACGAGGTCGTGGTGTCGGAGGTGCTGTCGTGACCGGCGCCGTGAGACGCTCGACCGAGATCGACCGTCACCGTTTCCCCGTGGACGAGTGGCGCTTCGTCGAGACGGAGTACCGCACGGAGGACCTCGGCCATACCGAAACGCTCTTCGTCGCAGCGAACGGCTATCTCGGGCTCCGCGCGAACCCTCCTGAGGGGCGCGATGCCCACTCACACGGCACCTTCGTGAACGGCTTTCACGAGACATGGCCCATCCGGCACGCCGAGTCCGCCCACGCCTTCGCCCGAACCGGCCAAACCATCGTCAACGTCCCCGATGCCAAGCTCATGAAGCTGTACGTCGACGATGAGCCACTCCGCCTCGGCTCCGCTGATCTCGAGGCGTACGAGCGGTCAGTGGACTTCCGCTCCGGAATCGTGACCCGCGATCTGATCTGGCGCACCCCGGCCGGCAAGCGGATCCGGGTGACCTCCTCGGTGATGGCGAGCATGACGCATCGCCATCTCGCTGTTCTCACCCTCGACGTCACCATGCTCGAGGGAACCGCGCCGATCGTCGTGTCCTCGCAGCTCCTCAATCGCCAGGACGGCGAGGACGAGTACCACGTCGAGTCCGCCGCGCTCGGCGGAGGCACCGACCCCCGACAGGCCCGCCGCTTCGATCGCCGCGTTCTTCTCGGACGGGTGCAGCGCCGCCTCGAGGTGACCGGTGGCGACGGCGCGGTCCTCGGTCATCGATGCGCGGAGAGCGGCATGACGATCGCGAGCGCCTACCGACATGTCATCGACTCCGACGGCGACGACCTCGAGACGGCTGTCGATATTCACCCTGACCATGCCAAGACGGACCTCGCGACCACCCTCGATGCGGGCGGAAGTTTCCGCGTCACCAAGTTCGTGGCGTATCACACCTCCACCGGGGTCCCGTGCGAGGAACTGGCTGATCGGTGCGCGCGGACGCTCGAACGGGCCGCTTCCGCCGGGCGCGAGACGCTCGAAGCCGAGCAACGGATGTGGTTCGACGACTTCTGGTCACGAAGCGACATCACGATCGGTGGTGATCCCGCGAGTCAGCAGGGCGTCCGTTGGAACCTGTTCCAGCTGGCTCAGGCGAGCGCCACCACGAACGAGGCGGGCATCGCGGCCAAGGGCGTCTCAGCGGCCGGATACGAGGGTCATTACTTCTGGGACACCGAGGTCTACGTCGTCCCCTTCCTCGCCAACACCGATCCTGAGGCCGCACGACGCCTGCTGCGCTTCCGACACGGTCTGCTCGACGCCGCGCGTCGTCGCGCAACCGAATTGAGCCAGCGTGGCGCCCTCTACCCATGGCGGACAATCAACGGCGAAGAGGGATCCGCCTATTACGCGGCGGGCACCGCCCAGTACCACATCAACGCCGCGGTGGCCTACGCCCTTGAGCGCTACGTCGAGGCGACCAGCGACGTCGAGTTCCTGCACGAGGAGGGCGCCGAAATCCTTGTGGAGACGGCGCGGCTCTGGGAGGACCTCGGGTTCTACGCCCCAGCAGACCGATCAGGCACGGCCGGTCGATTCCACATTCACCGGGTCACCGGGCCGGATGAGTACACGACCGTGGTCAACGACAACCTCTATACGAACGTGATGGCGAGGTTCAATCTGCGTTTCGCCGCACGCGTGGTCCGGGAACTTCGCGAGATCGGCGGTGAGGCGATCGACCGACTCATCCGAGCGACCGGACTCGAGGAAGGGGAAGAGACCACTTGGGACCGGGCTGCCGACGAGATGTATCTGCCCTTTGACGAGCAACTTGGCATCCACCCCCAAGATGAGGCCTTTCTCGACCTCGAGCCGTGGGACTTCGAGGGGACCCCGTCGGATCAGTATCCGTTGCTCCTGCACTTCCACCCGCTGGTCATCTACCGCCACCAGGTGCTCAAACAGGCCGATGTCGTCCTCGCCATGTACCTCCGCGGCGAGCACTTCGACCTTGACACCAAGCGTCGGAACTTCGACTACTACGACCCGATCACCACGGGTGACTCGTCGTTGTCAGCCTGCGTGCAGTCGATCATGGCGGCCACCGTCGGGCACGCTGAGCTCGCGCATCGCTACTTTGCGGAGTCGCTCACCCTTGATCTCGTCGACTCCCATGGCAACAGCGCGGACGGCGTACACGTCGCGAACGCCGGCGGAGTCTGGGCGGCTGTCGTACACGGACTGGCCGGAGTTCGAACCGAAGGTGACCGGGTGCACATCACACCGACGCCTTTCCCGGGTTGGACGTCACTCTCGTTCTCGATCCGACACCGAGGCGCTCGGCTGAACATCGCGATCACCGAGGAGGGCACAACGGTGGAGAACCTCGGTGGGCCGCCCGTCACAGTGGTCCTCGACGGGCGGGAGCACCCTCTCGCGCCGCAGGGATCGGCACGGGGCCTCGGCGCACCTGCTCGCTAACGTCTCAACTATGACAGCAGAACTCGGATTCGACGGCAGGGTTGCGATCATCTCTGGGGCGGGTGGCGGCCTCGGACGTCAGCACGCCCTAATGCTCGCCTCCCGTGGCGCGCTCGTGGTGGTCAACGACCTCGGCGGCGCCGTAGACGGAACTGGATCCGATAAGGGGGCCGCCGAGCGCGTCGTGGACGAGATCAAGGCTCTCGGCGGTGAGGCGGTGGCCGACACCAACTCGGTCTCGACCCCTGAGGGTGGCGCCGCCATCGTGGCGACCGCCGTCGAAGCCTTCGGCACGGTCGACATCGTCATCAACAACGCTGGCATCCTCCGCGACAAGGCGTTCCACAACATGGATGCCGCCATGTACGACGCCGTCGTCGAGGTTCATCTCCGCGGTGCCCTCAACCTCACCCAACCCGCCTTCAAGATCATGCGCGACAAGGGTTACGGGCGCATCGTCTCCACCTCGTCGGGCGCCGGGGTCTTCGGCAACTTCGGTCAGGCGAACTACGGGGCCGCGAAGATGGGCTTGGTTGGGCTCACCCGGGTGCTCGCCGTCGAAGGCGCGCGCAACAACGTTCGCGCCAACGCCATCGCGCCGATCGCCCTCACCCGAATGACCGAGGACCTTCTTGGTGATCTCGGGCAGAAGCTGCAGCCCGAGTACGTGTCTCCTCTTGTGACCTACCTCGCGCACGAGTCCTGCGAGGCCTCAGGACGACTCTTCTCCGTTGGTGGAGGCCGCGTCGCCGAGGTGTTCATCGGCGAGTGCGATGGCTATACCTCCCCGACGCTCAGCCCGGAGGAGGTCCGCGACAATTGGTCGCAGATCACCGACCGAGAGGGCTACACCGTTCCTGCCCACATGGGCGACGAGACCGCCCTGTTCGTTCGCGCCCTGTCCTGAAGAGACCGTCGGACCGAGTCCCGTGAGCATCCAGGCCGTGAGCACCTCCGAGGTGGCCGCCTCGGATGGCGTGACGCTGGCCGTGCACGACTTCGGCGGTGATGGCCCACCACTCGTGGTCTCCCACGCCACCGGATTCCATGCCCACTGCTACGTCGACATGATCGGTCGGCTCCGAGAGTCCCACCGCGTGCACGCCCTCGACTACCGGGGGCACGGAGCGTCATCGGAACCCACCTCGACTCCTACCGATTGGTCCGGATTCGCCGACGATCTTCTCGTCGTCTGCCGATTGGCGGGATCGGGTGCACCGGTCTCAGTGTTCGGCCACTCGATGGGGGCCGCCGCCGCGTTGATGGTTTCTGACCGTGAGCCGGGGCTTATCCGCTCTGCGGTGCTCTTCGAACCGATCACGCCCCCTCCCGCGCCCGGTCTCGATCCAGAATCCATTCCCCTGGTCATCGGCGCGAGGCGCCGACGGGCGACGTTCGCCGACCGCGAGTCAGCGATCGAGAACTACGGCTCGAAGCCGCCGTTGTCGCTTATGACGCCTTCCACCCTCCGGGCGTATGTCGAGTTCGGTACGAGGCCCCACGAGGACGGCATCACGCTCGCCTGTCGCCCAGGGTTCGAGGGCGACGTGTTCGCTGGCGCCCACGGCGTCGACGTGTGGGGACGTTTGCCCGAGATCTCGCTTCACTGCCTGGTCCTCGCCGGCGCCGACGAGCCGAATCAGCCCTCCTCCTTCGCCGGTCCGGTCGCTGATCGCCTGCCGAAGGCCACATTTCAGCGGCTCGACCACCAAACCCACTTTGGACCCTTTAGCCACCCGGGCGAGGTCGCCGAGATCACCGAGAGCTTTCTCCGAGTTGCCGCATGAGCCACAGGCCACCGACCACCCTCTCGCCGTCTCGGATCGAGTCCTTCCTGTCGTGCCCACTGGCGTTTCGCTTCGCCAGCCTCGACGGGCTCCCCGACCCACCCACTGAGGCCACGACCAAGGGCTCCCTCGTGCACCGCGCCCTCGAGCTCTTCATGGAGGCCCCGCGTGGTGAACGGACACCCGAGTTCCTCGATGGGTGCACCGAGACCGCGATCGCGGAGTTCCACGACGGCCCGGAACTCGCGTGGCTCTCCCTCGACGAGACGCGTCTTGCCGCCTTCGACGACGACGCTCGCTCGCTGGCTCGCAACTACCTGACCATGGAGGATCCCGACTCGATTGAGACGGTCGGCCTCGAGTTGCGTCTCGAGGCGGAGGTCGGACCGGTCACACTCCGAGGAATCATCGACCGCCTCGAGCGCGACGCCGACGGGCGGCTCGTCGTGAGCGACTACAAGACGGGACGCACTCCCCCTCCCGCCTACCAGAAGAAGTCGATGTCCGGTGTCCACTTCTACGCGCTGCTCTGCCGCGAGCGCCTCGGCGAAGCCCCGGCCAGCGTCCGTCTGCTCTTTGTTCGATCCCGTGAGGTGCTGAGCGCCGAACCCACCGAGCAGGCCATTTCGTTCCTCACAACCCGGGTGACCGCGGTGCACGGCGCGATCGCGACCGCCTGTGAGCGAGACGACTTCCGGCCCAAGAAGAGCGCGCTCTGCCGCTCCTGCGCCTACCAACGCTGGTGCCCCGAGTTCGGCGGAGATCCCGCGCGCGCGGCCGAGGAGGCACCAGTTGTCTACGCCGGGGTGGCTCCGCGATGAGCACGGAACAGCACGACGACACCGACCGGGAGGTTCCCGGTCTCGGAGGCCTCGGTCCGAGCGTCGCTCGATTCGACGCGGCAGTCGACCAGTGGCTCGAGACCATTCGTGGCAATCCGACGGTGGACCGGGTTGCGACTACCGCGTCGAGACTCGGCGACTGGAGCACCATCTGGCACGCGGCGGGCTTGGTCCGCGCCCTCGCCGGCGGCCGTCTCCGCGAGTCGATCGCTCTCGACATCGGCCTCGCGGCCGAGAGTCTCATTGTCAATCAAGGCGTGAAACGACTCTTCCGACGGGAGCGACCGACCGAGTCTGGTGACGACCGCTACGAGGTCCGCCGTCCGAGTACCTCCGCCTTCCCCTCAGGACACGCCAGCGCCGCGGCCTTCGCCGCCGTCACCCTTATCCGATGGTCCCGCGGCCGCACTTCGCCGCTGTGGCTGACCATCGCGGTGATCGTTGGCGCGAGCCGAGCCGTGGTGCGAATTCACCACGCGAGCGATGTCGTTGGCGGCGCGGTAACGGGAATCACCCTCGCCCGGCTTCTCGCCCGGCCCCTCGACCGGCTCGCCGGTCGACGCTGAGGTCAGTTCGCGACGAGAACGCCGCGAAGGTCGAGCAGAACATCGGTGACCTCGTTAGAGGACACGAGTTCGCGCTGGAGCATCCGCCCGAGGGCCTCGTCGACCATCGCGAGAGCAGAAGCGATCACCGCATCGGGATCGCGCTGCGGACGGTCCTCCAAGGCCACCGCCCCCGTCGTCGAGTTCGTGTTCCCGTCGTCGGTGTGGAGGCTCGAATCCGTCATCGCCCCCACCGTATCGGGACACTCGGTCCGCGGGACGCATCCCCACCTACGATGGCGGAATGGATCTCCGCGATCGTCATGTCGTCGTCACTGGCGCCGCCGGCGGAATCGGCTCGGCGATCGCGAAGCGACTGAACGACGCCGGCGCCCGTCTCACGGTGAGTGACCTTCACGGCGCGGATGCGCTCGCTCGTGACCTCACCGACGCGGTGTCCGTGGCCGCCGATATCGGGACCGAATCCGGCAATATCGACCTCATCGAGGCCGCCCGCTCGACTCATGGCGAGATCGACCTCTTCTTCGCCAATGCTGGTGTCGCGATCGGAACCGACCCGATGGATGCCGAGGGCACCTGGGACACGGCCTTCGCCATCAATCTCCACGCTCATCGGTGGGCCGCCCGACACCTGCTCCCGAACTGGCTGGAGCGAGGTGAGGGCTACTTCTGCTCGACCGCCTCAGCGGCCGGTCTGCTCGCTCAGATCGGATCGGCGCCGTATTCGGTGACCAAGCACGGCGCGGTCGCGTTCGCCGAGTGGCTGGCCATCACCTACGGCGCTCGCGGACTCCGGGTCTCGTGTCTGTGTCCCCAAGGCGTCAACACCAACATGTTGAACTCCGATGTTGTCGGTGGGGGCGGCGGCGACGTCGTCCGCGCCGTTGGCAACGTGCTTGAGGCCGAGGAGGTCGCGGAGGTGGTTCACGCGGCAATCATCGAGGAGCGGTTCCTCATCCTCCCCCACCCCGAGGTTGGCGACTACCTCCGCCACAAGGGTGACGATCCGGCGCGCTGGATCTCGGGGATGCAGCGGCTACAGCGTCGCACGCTCGGACTCTGAGCGCCGTGGCCGATCGATCCGCTCTCCGCCAGATCGGCCTCGTCCATGGTGAGGAGGTCCGTTTCAAGCCCCACGCGAATCGACGCTGGGTGGTCGGCCGGATCTCCGGCGTGGAGCCAGACGGGAGCATCTGCCTTCATGACCCCGACGGGTCAGCACGTTCCCTGCGACCTGAGGCGCTCGAGGTCCGTCGACCGGGACCTCGGGGCCGACGGCGATGGCGCAACGTCGCCGAGGTGGCGACCACCTGGGAGCAGCTGCCGCTCTTCTGAGGGTCAGCCGGCGATCAATGGTCGCCCGCTCGCGAGCCAGGCGACCGTTCCACCCTCGAGCTCGTAGATCGAGTTGAATCCGAGGTCGGCCATCAGCGCAGTTGCCTGACCGGAACGGTTATCGCTTCGGCAGTAGACGAAGTACGTGGCTGAGCGATCGAGGGCCTCGATGCTCGACACGAAGTCCGAGGCCGAGATATCGATGAGCCTCGCGCCGGGGAGATGCCCCTCGGCGAACTCCTCCGGAGTCCGTACGTCGATGATCTCAACACCCCCGGCCGCGAGGATGGCCTCGGCTCCGGCGGGATCAACCATCGCGAGGAAGGCAGCATCTCCGGCGCCGATCTCAGCGGCGGGCGCTTCGGAGGCTGGGGTCGAGGTACAGGCGGCGAGAATGATCAGTGCCGCGAGTGCCGGGGCTCGCCGCACGGCGATCAGGCGCAGTCCGCGATGGCGGCAACCAGCGCGTCGAGGCCCTCGTCCATGGTCGCCTCGTCGATGTCGAGCATCGGCGACATGCGGATCACGTTGCCGTAGAGGCCACCCTTGCCGACCAGCAGGCCATGCCGTTTCGCCGCCTCGAGAAGCGCGGCGGTCCGCTTCGGGTCGGGTTCGATCGTTCCGGGATGGCAGACCTCAAGCGCCCACATCAGCCCGCGTCCCCGCAGTTCGGCGATCCAGTCGGTCTGCTCGACGATCGGGCGAATCCGGGCGTCGAATCGACGTCCCATTCGAAGCGCGTTGCCCTGTAGATCGTTGTCGAGCACGTACCGGAGGGTCGCCGCGCCGGCGGCCGCAGAGAGCGGATTGCCGCCGAAGGTCGAGAACGACAGGACGTCGATCGTGTCCATGATCTCGGCCCTCGCGACGACGCCGGCCAGGGTGATTCCGTTGCCGACACCTTTTGCGAAGGTCATGATGTCGGGAACGATTCCGTGAGCCTGATAACCCCAGAAGTGCTCCCCGGTGCGACCCCAGCCGGTCTGCACTTCGTCGGAGATGAACAGGATCCCGCGGTTGGAAAGCTCCTTCGCGAACGCTCCAAACATGCCATCCGGTGGGGTCGCGAAGCCTCCGACACCTTGGATCGGCTCAGCGATAAGACAGGCGACATCCCCGGCCGAGGTCATGTCGAGGAGCTGCACGAGGTCAGCGGTGCACGCCGCCGTGTACGCGTCGTCGTCGAGATTCGCGAACGGCGACCGCAGTCGATAGCCACCTTGCACGAACTGCACCTGGAGACCGCTGATCGAGGTCGACGACCAACTGGAGTGGGAAGTAATGGCCTGCGCGGTGAACGAACGTCCGTGGTACGAGTTGCGCACCGCGAGCACCTGATTCGACTTCCGGAAACTGGTGGCGAGCAGCAGGGCCGTGTCGTTGGCCTCGGTGCCCGAGGTGGTGAAGAACACTCGAGCATCGGGAATGCCCGACACCTCCGCGACCATCTCGGCGAACTCGATCATCGGCTCCGAGAGGTACAGGGTCGAGGTGTGGAGCACCTTGCCGGCTTGTTCACGGATCGCCGCCGTGACATGCGGGTTGTCGTGGCCGACCATCGTGGTCAGCACCCCTCCGAAGAAATCGAGGTAGCGGTTGCCGGCCGAATCCCATACCTGAGAGCCGCTGCCTCGGTCGATCTCGACCGGTTCTGCGTACAGCGGGGAGACGAACGACGGGAGTACGCCTCGGTATCGATCCAGAAGGGTGTGTTCGGCAGACTTCGTGCTCACGCCATCGAAACTACCGATCCGACACCCGCGCGGCCCGAATGGTCGACCGGATAGGACGAACAGATATCTGGGCGAAGTAGATAGTTGACCTTCGCGGCAAATGTCCGTACATTTCGGCTCGTGACTTCTCGACCGACGCTCGCCCCGACCTGGCTGCGCTCGTATCAGCGCGCCGACCTCCGTCCCGACCTCTCCGCGGGACTGACGATCGGCGCGATGCTCGTCCCCCAGGGAATGGCCTACGCCCTGCTCGCCGGACTTCCCCCAGAGATCGGCCTGTACGCGTCCACGCTGCCGTTGCTCGCTTACGCCCTGTTCGGCACTTCCCGCCAACTCGCGGTCGGCCCGGTCGCCATCGTCTCGCTCCTCACCGCCTCGGCGCTCGCCCCGCTCTACGAGCAGGGCACCACGGGCTACATCTCGGCAGCGGCCCTGCTTGCGCTCCTCGTCGGCCTCATTCACCTCGTGCTCGGGTTCGGACGCCTCGGATTCGTTGTGAACTTCCTGTCGCACTCGGTCCTCGTCGGCTTCACCGCCGCCGCGGCGATCATCATCGGCTTCTCACAGGTCAAGCACCTGCTCGGTGTCTCGATCCCGCGGACCGATCACTTCCACGAGACCGTGGCCGAGCTCGTCTCAGCTCTCGGCGACACGCACGGCCCCACCCTCGCCATCGGCGCAGCCAGCGTCGCCCTCCTCCTCGTCCTGAAGCGGGTCGCCCGCCGAGTGCCCGGCGCGTTGGTCGTCGTGATCACGACGA